>JACCZJ010000318.1 GCA_013696065.1 Nocardioidaceae bacterium | reverse complement strand
TGGAGATCGTGCGGGCTGACCTCGATGACTACGTGACCGGCGAGCGCTGGTACCAGTCGCTTGGCTCAGACGTGCCCCAGCAGATCGCCTACTTCTCGCCCGAGTTCGGCATCAGCGCTGTACTGCCGCAGTACTCCGGTGGCCTCGGCATCCTCGCCGGCGATCACCTCAAGAGCGCGAGCGACCTCGGAGTCCCGATTCTCGGGGTGGGCCTGCTCTACCGCCACGGCTACTTCCGGCAGCTGCTTTCACGCGAGGGCTGGCAGCAGGAGCGTTATCCGCTCATCGACCCCGACGAGCTGCCGTTGGCGATGCTGCGACACGACGACGACGCGCCCGTCCAGATCTCGATTTCTCTGCCCGGGGGTCTAGAGCTGCACACCCATACCTGGGTCGCTCAAGTCGGCCGGGTGCCGTTGCTCCTGCTCGACTCCGATATCGAGGCCAATCCTCAGCCGCTGCGCGACGTCACCGACCGGCTGTACGGCGGTGGGACAGACCA
The DNA here is from genome assembly GCA_013696065.1 of Nocardioidaceae bacterium. GTDB lineage: Bacteria > Actinomycetota > Actinomycetes > Propionibacteriales > Nocardioidaceae > JACCZJ01. Next base: position 2,411 of record JACCZJ010000318.1, on the reverse strand, counting down.
TCGTCTCCTCCAGGAACTGTTGCTCGGCATCGGTGGCATTCGTGCCATCCGGGCGTACTGCGATATCACCGGAGCCCCGGCCCCGGAGGTGTTCCACACCAATGAGGGACACGCGGGCTTCCTCGGCATCGATCGCATCCGCGAGTTCATCGCCAAGGATGGCCTCGACTTCGAGGCTGCACTCGAAAAGGCCCGAGCCGGGATGGTATTCACCACCCACACGCCGGTCCCTGCCGGTATCGACCGGTTCCCACGCGACTTGATCGCCCAACAGTTCAGTGGCCACAACGCCTTCCCTGGTCTGCCAGTCGAGAAGATCTTGGCTTTGGGGGCAGAAGACTATGAGGGGGGAGACCCCACCATCTTCAATATGGCGCTGATGGGATTGCGCCTCGCAGGACGCGCCAATGGTGTGAGCCAGTTGCACGGCGAAGTCTCACGCGAGATGTTCGCTGGCCTGTGGCCTGGGTTCGACGAAAGTGACGTTCCGATCACGTCGATCACCAACGGCGTGCACGCCCCCACCTGGGTGGCTCGTGAGGTCTACGAGCTTGCTGACCGAGAGGGCGTGCTGCCGGCGCTCAGCAATCTGCGGGACTGGTCGGCCGTAGACAAGATCTCATCGCGCGCTCTCTGGGAAACCAAGCGCGAGCTGCGGCAATGTCTGGTCGAGGATGTGCGCAAGCGCGTGCGTCACTCGTGGCTCCAGCGGGGGGCTACTCAAGCAGAGCTCGGCTGGGTGGACTCGGTGCTGGATCCTGATGTGCTCACGATCGGCTTCGCCCGCCGAGTGCCGTCATACAAGCGACTGACCTTGATGCTGCGCGACCCGGCTCGGCTCAAGAGGTTGCTGCTCGACCCGGAGCGCCCGATCCAGGTGGTGATCGCCGGCAAGGCCCACCCCGCGGACGACGGTGGCAAGAAACTCATCCAGGAGATGGTGCGCTTCTCCGATGACCCAGAAGTTCGCCACCGAATCGTGTTCTTGCCCAACTACGACATCGCGATGGCTCAGCCGCTCTATCCAGGCTGCGACGTCTGGCTCAACAACCCGCTGCGGCCGTACGAGGCATGTGGCACGTCCGGGATGAAGGCAGCCCTCAACGGAGGACTCAATCTCTCCATCCTCGATGGTTGGTGGGACGAGTGGTATGACGGCGACAACGGCTGGGCGATTCCTTCGGCAGCCGGCGTCGACGACGTGGAGCGTCGAGACGACATCGAGGCCGCGGCTCTCTACGACCTACTCGAGCTCGAGGTTGCTCCCCGCTTCTACGATCTGGATCGGCGAAGCGGCGAGCTGCCGGTCCGCTGGATCGAGATGGTCCGCCACACGCTCAAGTCTCTTGGCCCGAAGGTGCTCGCTTCGCGCATGGTCCGTGATTATGTCCACGAGCTCTACACTCCGGCCGCAGTCGCTTCGCGGCGGGTGCTCCATGACAACCGTGCAGTCGAGGACCTTGCGGACTGGAAGGCGAGAGTCCGGGCAGCCTGGCCGCACGTACGGATTGAACACGTGGATTCGACCGGAGTGAGCGATTCGCCCTCACTCGGTTCGACACTCGCCGTCAAGGTGTATGCCTCGTTGGGCACCTTGACTCCCGACGAACTCGACGTGCAGGTGGTGCACGGTCGAGTGGCCGGTGACGACGAGCTGCGCGAGCCTCAGGTTGCCAGCCTGACTCACGCCGAGGCGTACGAGGGCGGTCGGCACAGGTTCGAGGCCGAGGTCGACCTCGACCATGCCGGTCCCTTCGGCTACACCGTCCGCATTATGCCCAAGAATGACCTGCTCGCCTCGTCGGCCGAGGTGGGGCTGATCGCTTGGCCCATCGACATCAACGAATCCGGCTGGGACGGCGCATCGGCCTGATCAGGGAGTCGCGGAACGCGCCGGCCCCCGGGGCCTCCGTCGATCAGCCGGCTACAGGTCGCCGCCTTCTTCGAGCAGCCGTCTGATCTCTCGTTCCAGGAGACCCAGACGCGCCTCCTTCACCAACGGCACCTGGCGGCGGCGGCGACGCACCTCTGCAAGGTCGATGTCCACGTTGAGCAGCTGTTCCTCTCCCTGAGCTGCCTCCGCGACGATCTTCCCCCAAGGGTCGATGACGTGAGACCCACCCCAGAACTGAAGGTCCCCCTCGATGCCCACCCGGTTCACGAACACGACAAAGACCTGGAACATACGGCCGTAGAAGCGTGTGATGTCGTGCCAATACTCGTCGGAGGCGTAGTGCTCGGGGAATCGGCTCTGCGCGCTGGCCGCTGGCACGAGCAACACCCGTGCCCCGTCCTGGGTGGCGAGGAACGGCAGTTGTGGCTGCCAGGCGTCGTTGCACAAAAGCACCGCCATCCGAGTGTCCGGCTCCACCGGGAAGGCCCGCAGGGACGGCCCCGGAGTGAAGTGGTTG
>JACCZJ010000314.1 GCA_013696065.1 Nocardioidaceae bacterium | reverse complement strand
TCAGCGGCCAGCCCAAGAAACGTCCCAAACCCGCCGCCTCGAGCCGTGGGGCATCGTGTCCTGGCATGGTCACTGGTATGTCGTGGGGCACGACCAGGATCGAGACGCCGTGCGCATGTTCCGCCTGTCCCGGATCACAGGACGACCGGCCTTTACTGACGAACCCGACAGCTTCCAGCCCCCGACCGACCTGGACGTTCGCGCGTTGGCCGAGTCGCTCGCACCTCCACATCCGCATAGCTCAGCCACGATCCGAGTGCGCCCCGGCGCCGGCGATGCACTGCGCAGGAGGGCCGCGCGCTCGAAGCCCGCCGGCGACGAGTGGACGGAGCTCGAGCTGGCCTTCGGAAGCAGCTACTCACTCGCCGACGAGTTGTTGTCCTATGGCCCGGATGTGGTGGTAGTCGAACCTCCTGAGGTCCGCGACCGGGTCGTACGCCGTTTGACCGCTATCGCCACGGGAGCCGCCTGATGACCGCCAACGCCCAGGCGCAGGTCGAGCGGATGCTGGCGCTCGTGCCTTACCTGCGGGCGCGGGAAGGCATCCGTGTCGATGACGTGGCCAAGGACTTCGGGGTCAAGCCAGCGCAAATCGTCAAAGACCTCAAGGTGTTGTGGTTCTGCGGACTTCCCAACTCCGTCACGGGCGACATGATCGACATCGACATGGATGCCTTGGACGGCGAAGGAGTCGTCCGCCTCAGTAATGCCGACTTTTTGACCCGACCCCTACGCCTCGCACCCCATGAGGCGTTGGCGCTGATGGTGGCCCTGCGTGCACTGCGTGAGACCGGTGGCCAGGAACGAGATGCGGTCGACCGGGCACTCGCCAAGCTCGAGGCTGCCGCGGGGGAGGTGGCGGCGCGCGCCTCGGCAGTCGACATCCACGTGGACCCGGTCGACGCCCACACCCGTGCCGTCGTCGACCAGGCGCTGAGAGAGCGCAAGCAGCTCGATCTCGGCTACTACGTGCCGACCCGCGACGAGACGACGAGGCGCGTGGTCGATCCGATGCGACTGATCTTTTCCGAGGGCCAGGCCTATCTCGAAGCCTGGTGCAACCGCGTCGACGAGGTGCGGATGTTCCGCCTCGATCGCATCACCGCCGCGACCCTCCTCGACACGCCAGCGACACCGCGAGCCGAGTCACATCGCGTTGACCTGTCACGAGGCGTCTTCCAGCCAGATCCGAGCGACCCGGTAGCTGTGATCGAGCTCGAGCCAGCCGCCCGCTGGGTTGCCGACTACTACCCCATCGAACACCAGCGAGAACTCGCCGGCGGCAGGCTGCAGGTGTCGTTGCGCTTCCGAGACGAGCGGTGGCTCCAGCGCCTCGTCTTGCGGCTCGGGGGAGAGGCCCGGTTGGTGGAGCCGGTGCAGCTCTCCCAGCAGGTACGGCGGAGGGCAGCTGAGGCGCTGAAGCACTACACATCGTGAGTCCGGCCACAGCGACCTGGCGGACGGCGTACGATTGCAGGCGACCGGTCCATGGATCATCACTTCCCTTGAGAGGCGCACATGCCTAACCTCGGCCCCACTGAGGTCATTCTCATCATCTTCGTCCTCGTGCTCCTATTCGGGGCGAAGAAGTTGCCCGAGCTGGCTCGTGGCAGCGGCCGGGCGCTACGCATCTTCAAGTCCGAGACCAAGGGTCTGATGGACGAGAACGACGACGATGTGCCCCGCACATCCGGGAGCACCAGCACGCAGGCGCAAATCAGTCCTACGGCGACGACGACTGCCACACCACCGCAGATCGTCGACCCGACCGACGGCACGATCGCGCCTCCCCCTCCAGCGCAGATGCTGCCCCCCACTCACACCGAGCGCGACCGCTGACCAAGCGCGGCTCCGAGCCCACCTCCTGATGCACCATGGCAATTCTGGCCCGCGCGCGTCGGGCTGATCGCCCTCCCAAGCCAACCAGGACCGATGACGGTCGGATGGCGCTTGCCGAGCATCTGCGCGAGTTCCGTAACCGGCTCTTCATCTCCTTGTGCGCCGTCGGCGTCGGGGCAGTGGTTGGGTGGATTTACTACCAAGATCTGCTGGAGCTCTTGCAGCACCCGCTGGACGCCACCATCGCTCAACTTGAGCGTGAGGGCGATGTGGACATCAGGGCTGTGATCAACTCGGTCGCCGGCGGCTTCATGCTGCAAGTGAAAGTCGCTCTGACGGCTGGAATCGTGCTGGCCAGCCCGATATGGCTATATCAGCTCTGGGCCTTCATCATGCCTGGACTGCACCGTAGGGAACGCAAGTGGACGCTCATCTTTGTAGCTATCGCGGGGCCGCTTTTTGCCTCCGGGGTGATGCTTGGCTACTACGTCTTGCCTAAGGGTCTGACGGTGCTCCTCGGCTTTACGCCGGAAGATGTCAGCAACCTCATCGACGTCAGGGACTACCTCAACTTCATCCTGCGCATCTTGATTGTCTTTGGCATCTCGTTCGAGCTCCCGCTGTTCGTCGTCATGCTCAACCTCGCCGGCGTGGTGCGCGCCCGACAACTGGCCAGGTGGCGTTCCTGGATCATCTTTGCCACCTTCGTCTTCGCGGCTGTCGCGACCCCGTCGACCGACCCCATCACCATGTTGCTGCTTGCGATCCCGATGATGCTGCTGTTCTTGATCTCTGAACAGATAGCGAGGTTCGTCGATCGGCGTCGAGGCCTTGACGCCGAGCCCGATTACGACAAGTTCGACGACGAGGAAGCCTCGCCGCTGTGATCTGGTCGACCGACACTTACGATCGAGGCCTATGGACATCCGTGGGTTCGACGCGTTTGATCTGCCGGACTGGCTCGGGACCGAACCAGTCACGTGGACCTCGACCACAAACCTGACGGACGCTGCTCACGTGTGTGGCGAGGTTGTGAGTGGAGCCGGTCACAGGCACCGACTGGACCTGCTAGCGGTGGATTCCGCGTATCCCGCCCCGGTGTGCCCGGAGCTTGAGCGTCGAGCCGCCCACCAAGCCTGGCATCTCGGTGAAGTGCTGCTGTTGCAGATGGACGGACAGCTGGCAGCAGCTGCACCCGGGACCCGATTCGATGCCAATGTGGCCTGCGAGGTCGTACGCCGCGTGGC
>JACCZJ010000287.1 GCA_013696065.1 Nocardioidaceae bacterium | reverse complement strand
CATCCCATGCCGCATTGCCTGGGCACGGCAAGACGATCATGGCGGCATACATGGTGGGGACTCGTGGGACGCCGCGCGATGCCGTCCTCATCGGTGTCACCGTGACCTTCGCCCACACCGTGGGTGTCCTGATCCTGGGCGCCCTGTTCAGCGCAGGCGCATCGTTCGCGGGAGAGCAGGTGCTGGCGGCGCTCGGGGTCGTCAGCGGACTGCTTGTCGTCGCGATCGGTGTGGGGTTGCTGTGGGGCGCCGCCAGGCGACGCACCAGTGCGCTGTCAGGTCATAGCCATGAGCATGGACACGGCCACGGCCACGGCCACGGCCACCCTGACGTTCACGACAACGAGCATGATCAGCAAGCCGCCCAGAACGAAGAGCACACCGCGCATTCCGGCGCGCACGTCGCGGTCTTGGATCCGCACCGGCAACCAGCGCTCGCCGAGGCTCCGCAGCCAGATAGTGACCAGGACAGAGGATTTCGACGGCTCACACTGATGGGCATGGGGCTCGCCGGTGGTTTGGTCCCCAGCCCCACCGCTCTGGTGGTCTTGCTCGGGAGCATCGGGCTGGGGCGCACGGTGTTCGGCGTCTTTCTCGTTGTGGCGTACGGCGTGGGCATGGCCGCGGTCCTCATCACGGTCGGATATCTGATTGCCCGCCTGCCGCAACGAATGACCCGGCTGCGTGAACTCGGTCGACGACCGGTCTTCGCGGGGTTGCTTAAGGTCGCTCCGCTGCTCACCGCCGCCTTGGTGCTACTCGTGGGCGTCGGCCTGACTCTGCGCAGCCTGGTCCCGCTCGTCTGAGGCGTCGGCAGACACGGTCCCGACGGTGTTGAGCCCTGCCTGCGGCACCCCGGTCCGGCTTTCACCGGCCGTCCTGGGCAAGGTCGCGGCGGCTGCGGCAAGATGGGTGTTTCACTTCTGGGAGGATTGCTCATGGGCGCCTGGCGGGATACCCACGATCGCAGTTTGTCGGACCCGGAGGGCTTCTGGCGTGAGCAAGCCGGCCTGGTGAGCTGGTTCGTCAAGCCCACGGTCGTCCTCGACAGGTCTCGCGCACCCTTCTACCGGTGGTTCCCCGATGGACGTCTCAATACCTGTTACAACGCTCTAGACCGCCACGTCATCAACGGGCGAGCGGAGCAGACCGCGCTGATCTACGACAGCGCCATGACTGGGGTGCGGGCGAAGTTCACGTATGCGGAGCTGCTGGAGAAGGTGGCGGCATTCGCCGGGGCGCTGCGAGCCTTTGGGGTCGGTCCGGGCGACCGGGTGGTTATCTATATGCCGATGATTCCCGAGGCTGTCATCGCGATGCTGGCGTCGGCTCGGCTCGGCGCGGTTCACTCCGTGGTGTTCGGCGGGTTCGCGGCAGCCGAGCTCGCCGTGCGCATCGACGATGCCCAACCGACCGTGGTGGTGTCCGCGTCCTGCGGGTTGGAGCCCGGCCGGGTGGTCGCCTACAAGCCGCTGTTAGACCGTGCCCTCGCACTGGCCACCCACCAGCCTCGCGTGGTGGTGGTCAAGCAACGCGACGAGCTAGAGGCTGACCTGGTCGAGCCCCGAGACGTCGACTGGGACACTGCCCTGCGGGCGGGCGGGTCGGATCCTGCCGGATGCGTCGACGTGGCAGCGACAGATCCGCTCTATATCCTCTACACCTCGGGCACGACCGGACGGCCGAAAGGCATCGTGCGCGACAACGGTGGTCACGCGGTGGCGCTGACCTGGTCGATGCCCCACATCTTTGACACCTCCGCAGGGCAGGTCTGGTGGACGGCCTCCGACGTCGGCTGGGTGGTGGGGCACTCTTATATCGTGTACGCCCCCTTGTTCGCCGGCGCCACCACGGTGCTGTACGAGGGCAAGCCGGTGGGAACCCCCGACGCCGGAGCCTTCTGGCGCGTCATCGAAGAGCATCGTGTCGAGGCACTCTTCACCGCGCCGACTGCGCTCAGGGCGATCAAGAAGGAAGACCCGTCCGGTGAACGGGTCCAGGATTACTCACTGGCCTCGTTACGCAACCTGTTCATGGCAGGGGAGCGCCTTGATCCCGAGACTTACCAGTGGGCGACCGAGATCCTCGGCGTCCCGGTGATCGACAACTGGTGGCAGACGGAGACCGGTTGGCCGATTGCGGCCAACCTCCGCGGACTCGACCCGCTGCCACTCAAGGCGGGTTCACCGTCCGTGCCGGTCCCTGGCTTCGACATACAGGTCCTCGACGAGCACGGCAACGTACTGCAACCCAACAACGAGGGGGCGATCTGCCTGCGGCTGCCGTTGCCGCCGGGAACATTGACCACGCTCTACAACGACGACGACCGCTACGTGTCGTCCTACCTGTCGGCCTTTGACGGCTACTACCTGTCTGGCGACGGCGGCTACATCGATGACGATGGCTATGTCTTCGTCATGGGTCGCACCGACGACGTCATCAACGTGGCAGGTCACCGGCTCTCCACTGGATCCATCGAAGCGGTGCTCGCCGCGCATCCAGCGGTTGCCGAGTGCGCCGTCATCGGCGCCGCCGACCAACTCAAGGGCCAGGTACCGCGTGGCTTCGTCGTGCTCAAGGCAGGCCAACAGATCGACCCTGAAGTGTTGGCAAAAGAGCTGGTGGCCTCCGTCCGAAACGAGATCGGCCCGGTTGCTGCCTTCAAAGACGTGTCCGTCGTGTCCGCTTTGCCCAAGACCAGATCCGGCAAGATATTACGCAGGACGATGCGGGAGATCGCCGACGGCACCGATGCGCCGATCCCCTCGACAATCGAAGACGCTCAGGTGCTCGAGGCGTTGAGGCCCGCTCTTCGCAAGGATTAGGAGCCGGCCCGCTAGGACCTCTGGCTCCTCCGATTGTGGCTGTCGCGGACGTGTGCTCAGATAGCCATATGAAGAAGCTGATCAACGACCCCGCCGATGTTGTCAAAGAAGCTCTGCGTGGGATGGAGGCCGCCCACCCAGGCCACCTTCGCGTCGACCATGACCACGCGATCATCTATCGAAAAGATGCTCCTCGGCAGGGCAAGGTCGCCCTGATCTCCGGTGGCGGCTCCGGTCACGAGCCCCTGCACGGTGGCTTCGTCGGCACCGGGATGCTCGACGCCGCCTGCGCGGGAGAGGTTTTCACCTCACCTGTCCCAGACCAGATGATGGAGGCCACCAAGCAGGTCGATGGGGGAGCGGGGGTGCTGCACATCGTCAAGAACTACACCGGTGACGTGATGAACTTCGAGATGGCCGCCGAGATGGCAGCGGCTGACTCCGGCATCGAGGTGCAGTCGGTCGTCACCGATGACGATGTCGCCGTCCAGGACAGCCTCTACACGGCCGGTCGTCGCGGCGTCGGCATCACGGTGCTGCTCGAGAAGATCGTCGGTGCGGCGGCCGAAGAAGGGCGTCCACTACAAGAGATTGCCGACCTGGCCACCAGGATCAACAGCCAAGGACGCAGCATGGGCATGGCGCTGACATCCTGCACCGTGCCGTCGGCAGGCAAGGCAACCTTCGACCTGGCCGACAACGAGATGGAGGTCGGTATCGGCATTCACGGCGAGCCCGGCCGCAAGCGACTGCCACTGGCGTCCGCCAAGGATGTGGCATCGTTGCTCGTCGACCCGGTCGTGGCGGATTTGCCGTACGGCAAGGGCGATTCGGTCATCGCTTTTGTGAACGGTATGGGCGGAACCCCGCTCATCGAGCTTTACGTGATGTACAACGAAGTTGCGCAGATCCTCGAGCAAGCGGGCATCACTGTGGCCCGGTCGCTGGTCGGCAACTACATCACCTCGCTCGACATGGCTGGGTGTTCGGTCACCTTGCTGAAGGTGGACGACGAGCTCGTGGGCTTGTGGGATGCCCCCGTCAACACTCCTGGACTCCGATGGGGCTGCTGAACCATGGCTGAAGCACTTACCCTCGATGCATTCGCTCGCTGGTTGAAGCAGTTTGCCGAGACGGTCCATGACAACGTCGGCCTGCTGACAGATTTGGACTCCGCCATCGGCGACGCCGATCACGGCACCAATATGGATCGCGGCTTCAAGGCTGTCGTGAGCGTGCTCGACGGCAACGGCTTCGAGTCGCCCGACGCGCTGTTCAAGAAGGTCGGAATGACTCTGGTGAGCACGGTCGGCGGCGCGAGCGGACCGCTCTACGGCACGTTCTTCCTTCGCTTCGGCAGCGCCCTGCAGGGCGTCGAGGCGGTCGGGACGCAAGAACTCGGTAAGGCGCTACGCGCTGGAGTCGAGGGGATCGTGACGCGCGGGAAGGCTGAGCTCGAAGACAAGACGATGTATGACGCCTGGGCGCCTGCCCTCGAAGCCTTCGACCGGGCGGCGCCTGAGGGGACCGCGGCGGCGTTAGCGGCGGCGGCGACCGCTGCCGGTGAGGGCCGTGACGCCACGACAGATATGCTCGCCCGCAAGGGGCGGGCAAGCTACTTGGGTGAGCGCAGTATCGGCCACCAGGACCCTGGCGCTACGAGCGCCACGATGCTGTTGGAATCCGCAGCCGCCACGCTGGCGTGACCCCGACTCGGGATTCGCTGGTCGTCGACCACGCGTTGGAGCGCGACGCATGATCGGCATCGTCGTGGTCTCGCACAGCCGTCCCCTGGCCAACGCCGCGGTCGCCCTGGCAAGTGAGATGGTCGACGCCACGGACCTACCGCGCATCGCCACCGCCGCCGGGCTTGACGAGGCTACGTTCGGCACGGACGCCGCCGCCGTGGCCGACGCGGTCGGTGCGGTCGACAGCCCAGACGGCGTGCTCGTGCTCGTCGATCTCGGCAGCGCCATCATGAGTGCCGAGATGGCGCTCGAGTTCCTCGACCCGGCGCTGGCCGAGCGAGTCGTGATCTCGAGCGCACCCCTAGTCGAGGGCCTTGTCGCCGCAGTGGTGCTCGCCTCCACAGGCGCAGCGCTGGCAGCTGTCGCAGTCGAGGCGCAGGCCGGACTGGCGGCGAAGCAGTCCCACCTGCAGCACGCGGAAACCCCGGCTGCCGAGCGTGCGGACCACGGCGATGCGGCCGCCGTATGTGAAAGCCCCGAGAAAGAAGCGGCCCCACCAGACGAGGGGGGTGCTGTTTCCATCGAGATCAATATCGCCATGGTGCATGGGCTGCACGCTCGACCCGCCGCGAAGCTAGTGTCCTTGGTACGGCGCTTCGACGCCTCGGTGAGCCTGGCCCATCTGTCGGACGGGCCGCCATCGCGGCGGTCCGACGCGGCCAGCCTGAGTCAGGTAGCCACCTTGAACGCCAGACGCGGCGACCGGTTGCTCGTGACTGCGACCGGATCGGAAGCGCGTGAAGCGCTCGCGGCCGTCGCTGAGTTGGCGAGCCGGGAGTTCGGCGAGGCCGCGACGTCTTCCGCCGATGGGGTGACGGCAAACCCGCTCGGCCGATCAGGGGCCGGAGACGGCGCCAGCGCTTCCACGGGCTCGGGGCTCGACATGGCCGTTGGCCCGGCGCTGGTGCTGGAGATGGAGGTCGACACTTCTGGCTACATGCCGGGCGAGACCGCTCGCGAGGCCGCCAGGTCCGTTGCCGCCGTCGATGCCGTGGCGAAGGCGCTCACGGCACTGCGTGCGGAGACCGCTCGGCGGATTGGACTCGCGGAGGCGGAGATCTTCGATGCGCACCTGGCCTTGCTGAGCGATCCCGACCTCCTCGACCCCGTGAAAGCGGGCATCGCCGTTGGCAACTCCGCTATCGAGGCGTGGCAGCGTCGCTTGACTGAGGTAGCGGCCCGCTTCGAAGCGCTCGACGACGCCTATCAGCGTGAGCGGGTGCAGGACGTGCGCAGCGTGGAGCGAAGACTCTTGTCGGAGCTGCTGAGAGCAGGCGCTGCCGACGCCCACGCGACCGCTGCCGACGCCCACGCGACCGCTGCCGGCGACCACTCGACCGGGGTCGCCACAGCTGTCGCAGGTGGGGGCGAAGGTGCTGCGGAAGGGCCGGGGATCGTCGTCGTACCCGAGCTCGATGCGGCCACCGCAGCGACGCTCGACGTCGAGCAGGTGACGGGCATCGTCACTCGGCAAGGCGGCGCCACCGGGCATGGCATTATCGTGGCGAAGTCACGCGGAATCCCTGTCCTAACCGACGCAGGGGAACGGCTCGACACGGTGCGCCAAGGGACCGTGGTGGGGTTCGATGGACGCACCGGTCAGCTCTGGATAAGCCCTGACGACGAGCAGGTGACGCGGATCAGGGCCGAGATCGAGTCCCGCCGCCAAAACCGGCGAGTGGCCGTGCAGACTGCCCGGCAACCCGCTGTCACCCGCGACGGCTGCCGCATCACCGTGACGGCCAACGTCACGTCGGTCGATGATGCCGTGGCCGGGTTGGCCAACGGCGCCGAGGGCTCCGGTCTGGTGCGCACCGAGGTGCTCTTTGGCGCGATGCGAACGCCGCCCTCTGTCGAAGAGCAGACTCAGCAATTCCTCGCGATCGCGGCGGCGATGGACGGGCAACCGATCACGATCCGCACCTGGGACGTGGGGGGAGACAAGCCGCTTCGATTTCTCCCCCAACCCGAAGAAGCCAATCCGTTCTTGGGTGAGAGGGGCCTGCGGCTGTTCCGTCGTCAGCCTGGCGTGCTTGTCGACCAGCTGCAGGCGGTATGCCGCGCTGCCCGCGAGACGCCCGTACAGGTGATGTTTCCGATGGTGAGTTGCCCGGCGGAAGTCGCCTGGGCGCTGGATTGCCTAGCCCAAGCGGCATCCAGAGATGGTGTTGGTGTGCCGGACGGACTGCATGTGGGCGTCATGATCGAGATCCCCGCGGCCGCATTGGCGGCTGGCCGGATTGCAGCTGACCTCGACTTCGTGAGTATCGGGACGAACGACCTGACCCAATACACGATGGCGGCTGAGCGTGGCAACGCGGCACTCACCCACCTCGTGCAGGCGCTTGACCCAAGCGTGCTGCGCTTGGTCAAGCTCGTCTGTGACGAGGTCCCACCGGCGGTTGAGGTCGCCGTCTGCGGCGACGTGGCGAGCAGTCCGACCAGCGCTATTTTGCTGGCTGGGCTGGGGGTTCGCGAACTGAGCGTGGTTGGACCAGCGGTGCCTGAGGTCAAATCCGCCTTGCGTCGGACCTCGTTGAGTCACGCGGAGGCGCTGGGCCGGCAGGCGCTCCAGGCCGGCACTGCTGATGAGGTGAAGAGTCTCCTGGTGTCGCTCCTGACCGATCGAGAGGCGCGGGCGTAGACGCCGTACGTCACACTCAACGGACGCCCCATGAGTAGGTCTGCTTGTGCAGTTTGAGGTAGACGAAAGATTCAGTACTGCGCACGCCATCCACCGCTCTGATCCGCTTCGACAGCAGCTCGAGCAGGTGGTCGTCGCTCTCACATACCACCTCCACCATCAGGTCGAAGGATCCAGCGGTGATAATGACGTAGTCCACCTCCGCCATCTGCGACAGTGTCTCGGCGATCGGCTCGACGTCACCCTCGGCGTTGATGCCGATCATGGCTTGGCGAGCGAAGCCCAACTGGACCGGATCCGTGACCGCGACGATCTGCATGACACCGCTGTCCAGCAGACGCTGCACCCGTTGCCGGACGGCCGCCTCAGAGAGCCCCACCGCCTTGCCGATGGATGCATAAGGCATCCGGCCGTCACGCTGCAGTTGCTCGATGATGCCTTTCGACACGTCGTCGAGATGCAAGGGTCCGTGCTCGTTGCGTGAGGCCACCTGCTCATCATGGGGCCGGCTGGGACGACGTGCAAGCACCAAAGATCAGATTTCGTTGTTACAGGGGGGTTAACCGACGGAATCCCTTGTCGATACATTGGTAGTCTGACAAGATCGCCCCCGAGCGTGTCGTCCCTCGAAAGGAATCCCCATGTCTGCGCCCCTAAGCTCTCCAGTCAGTCGTCGCGGATTCATGCGTGGGGCGTCTCTCGGCGCGCTTGCTGTCGGTGGCACCGGCATCCTCGGCGCATGCGGGACAGAGGGGGCGAAGGTCGAGCAAGGTGCATGCG
>JACCZJ010000281.1 GCA_013696065.1 Nocardioidaceae bacterium | reverse complement strand
CGCATGCACTGCGCCAACGCCGAGTGCTCGGAGTCGACCGGCACGATCTGGTCTGGTTTGGCGCGTGACGTGACAAGCTCACCGCCGAGGATGAGCGACTCCTTGTTGGCGAGGGCCAAGGTCGACCCTGCGTCGAGGGCCGCGAGGGTGGCGCGCAGTCCGACTGCCCCGGTGATGCCGTTGACGACCACGTCGCACGACAGGCCAGCGACCTGCTCGGCAGCGCCAGGGCCGGCCAGCAACTTCGGGAGCTTGAACTCCCCGGTCGCATAGCCGCCCCGCTGTGCCGCTGTGTAGAGAGCAAGCTGCACGTCTTGGACGCTCGTCGAGCGTGCAACTCCCACCACGGGCACCGCGAACTCGATGGCCTGCTGGGCCAGGAGACCTGGGTTAGCTCCGCCAGCCAACAGCCCGACGACCCTGAACCGGTCCGGATTGCGGCGTACGACGTCGAGCGTTTGCGTCCCGATGGATCCGGTGGACCCCAAGAGCACGATGTCGCGCTTGACTGGCTCGGGCGATGGGGTCATGACTCTATTCTTTCACGCACGTCGCGCTCCCCTGCCAGCCCGCCACAGGCTCAGCTACTTCACTTCGCTCTTCAGGACCCGATAGGCGCCGACAGCCAGCGGGAGGACAACCCACCACACGGTCGTCACCAGCAGGTGCGCCCAGTCGTCGCCCTGCATGGTGCCATCGAACAGCGGTCGCTGAGCCGTACCCAGGTCGATCCACGGAGCAGCGTCCCGGAGAGAGGCCACAAGCCCGAACAGGAGCCCAAAGGCGGTCGGCAACACGAACGACAAGACGATTGCTGCGGCGCTGTTGAGCAGGATCATGCCGAAGGCCAACCCTCCCAGGATGCTGATGAGTTGGATGACCACCACGTTCCGGAGCCCCTCGAGTCCGAAGGTCCAGCTGCCTTCTCCGCCTTGCAAGCTGCCCCCCAGGACGTTACCCACAGCGGCAAACGCCAGCAGCGACACGACAGCGATGAGTCCCAACGCGATGACCGCCACGGCCTTCGCCCAGAGAATCCGCTTCCGGTCAGGCTCCAACGTGAAGGAGACCAGGCCGGTCCGTTGCGACCACTCACTGGTGACGACAAGGATGCCGAGCACCGGGAGGAGGAAGCCCTGCGGCGTGAGGGTGACGTTGACGAAGTTGGTGAACGTCAGATCTCGTGCGTTCGCGAAGAAGAGGAACAGCGCGACCGCTGCGAACGTGATCACCCCGATAGCGATGAGCAGCCACATGCCTGCGCGGGTGTCATACATCTTCCGAAGCTCGACACGAACGAGACGCGAGAACGGAATCCCGGCGATGTCGCGTGCGGCTTGGTGGGGCACGTTGGCGTAAGCCACTTGAGTGCTCATGAGAAAACCTCTTCCCGGGCGTCGTCTGCGGTCAGTTCCAAGAACATGTCTTCGAGGCCGGTGCCACCGGTCTTGAGCTCCGTGAGGACCACCCCACCGGCCAAGGCTGCCTTGCCCACCTGCTCGGTCGTCGCCTCGACGATGAGCCCGCCGTCGGCTATTGCCGAGAAAGCGAGGCCGGCACCTGTCATAGCTGTGGCGAGGGAGCTCTTGTCGGAACTTCGAACCATGGTGCCGGCGTCACTGAGCATCGATTCTTTCGAACCCTGCGCGACGATCTTGCCGCAGCCGATGACGACCAGCTCGTCGGCGATCACCTCGATCTCGTGGATCAGATGTGAGGAGAGCAAGACGGTGCCACCACGCGCGGCGAAGCCCCGCAGGAGCCCGCGCATCCAGCGGATACCCGCTGGATCGAGGCCGTTGGCCGGCTCATCGAGGACCAACACCTCGGGGTCGCCGAGAAGTGCGTGAGCGATACCTAGGCGCTGGCGCATCCCGAGCGAGTAATTGCCAATTCGGCGCTTGGCCTCGACCTCGCTCAGACCGACAAGGCTAAGCATTTCTCCGACTCGTGAGTCCGGCAGCCCCATCATCATGGCGCCGAGCTTCAGCACCTCGCGTCCGGTGCGGCCGGAATGCTGCGCTGAGGCGTCCAGGAGCACTCCGACCGTGCGGCCTGGGTTGTTGAGTTGCGAATAGGGCACCCCGAGAATCGTGGATGCTCCCGTGGTGGGCGGCGTTAGGCCGACCATCATGCGCATTGTGGTCGACTTACCAGCCCCGTTTGGTCCGAGGAAGCCGGTGACATTGCCCGGCTCCACCGTGAACGAGACGCAGTCGACAGCCGTGTACGCGCCGTAGCGCTTGCTGAGTTCTTCGACAACGATCATGGGTCAAGCCTGGTGGACCCATGAGAGGAGTACATCGGGCCAAGGTCTCCACCTGAGCTAGACCAAAGTCGACGCGGGCGCAAACTTCTGGCGGTGGAAGACCGCGCAATGACCTCTCTATGGTGAGGGAGTGAAGCCCGCCCCGAGCTCCCCGGCAATGCCGCCACCGTTGACGACGTGGCAGATGCTTTGGAGAAATCTGGTGGCCGTGGCGTTCGGCGGAGCGGTCTGGGCAACTGTCGTTCTCCTGCAATGGCGCGACAGCCGTTGGTTGTTCGTTACGGATCTCTCGCTCGGTGTTGTGTCGCTGGTGCTTTACCAGTTCCGGCGGCGGTGGCCGCTGGCGGTGGCGCTGCTCACGACGCTATTCGGCGCGCTCTCCGCCAGCTCTGCCGGTGCAGGCAGCCTGGCCTTCATCTCGCTCGCGACACGTCGCCGGTTGCCCGAAATCATCCCCGTCGCAGTCTTGTCGGTGATCACGACGCAGGTCTACTTCGTGGTCCAGCCGCAGCCGGGTGATAAGGAGCCTTGGTTCATCAGCTTGGCCTTCGGGATCGCCGTGACAGCTGTGGCGATCGCTCTCGGCATGTACATAGGTGCTCGTCGTGAGCTGCTCGCGACCCTGGAGGACCGAGCAGAACGTGCAGAGCGAGAGCAGGCGCTCGGCGTGGCACAAGCCCAGGCGCAGGAGCGCAACCGGATTGCCCGTGAGATGCACGACGTGCTCGCCCACCGGATGTCTTTGGTCGCCATGCATGCCGGAGCGCTCGCCTACCGCGACAACCTCACGCCGGAGGAGACCCGATTCACGGCCGAGGTCATCCAGGCCAACTCTCACCGGGCGCTGGCCGACCTCCGCGAGATCCTCGG
>JACCZJ010000272.1 GCA_013696065.1 Nocardioidaceae bacterium | reverse complement strand
CGTGATCGCCAGTGAGCTGGACAACTTGCGAGGCGTGTTCGACCTGATGAGCACTGCCGCGGAAGAGGCCTGGGCCGACATCAACGCCCGACTGAGCCTGATCCCGGCCGCCCTCGACGATTACGGCAAGACCTTGACCATCTCGGCCGGCGAGGGCCACATATCCGCCAAGAGGCAGCTCGGCGCGGTCGCCGGCCAGGTCCGGTCGTGGACCGGCCAACAGGGAGGCGGAGGCAATTTCTTCACCGGGCTCGCGAGTCGAGCCACGGACATCAGTGACACCTTGGCCGCCGAGTTGATGGTCAACGCCGAGGGTGCGAGCGCTGCCTACTCGCGGTTTGGCCAGTTCCTCGAGCGGGAGCTGATGCCGCGAGGCCGCGACGCGGACGGGATCGGGCGTGAGCGCTATGGCCCGGAGTCGCGCTACTTCCTCGGCGCGGACATCGACCTCGACGAGACCTATGCCTGGGGTTGGGAGGAGCTCAAACGCATCGAGGACGACATGTCGGTGGTGGCAGACCAGATCAAACCCGGTGCCCATGTCGATGAGGCGGTCGCGGCGCTCGACGCGGACCCGCGCCGCAACATCGCCGGCAAGGAGAACTTCCGTGCCTGGATGCAAGAGCTCGCCGACCAAACGATCGAGGAACTCAGCGACACTCACTTCGACATCCCGGATCCGATCAGGCGCATCGAGTGCTGCCTGGCGCCCACCAACGATGGAGGCATCTACTACACCGGGCCCAGTGAGGACTGGTCACGTCCCGGGCAGATGTGGTGGGCAGTGCCAGACGGCATCTCGAACTTCTCGACGTGGCGGGAGGTGACGACCGTCTATCACGAGGGGGTGCCCGGCCATCACCTGCAAGTCGCGCAAACGGCATACCGCAAAGAGATCCTCAACCGTTGGCAGCGCACCATGTGCTGGGTTTCCGGACACGGCGAGGGGTGGGCCCTGTATGCCGAACGGCTGATGGACGACCTCGGATACCTGGACGATCCTGGCAACAGACTCGGGATGCTAGACGGCCAAGGGCTTCGCGCTGCCCGTGTGATCGTCGACATCGGCATGCACCTGGAGCTCAAGACTCCGCCTGACAACCCCTTCGGTTTCCACCCGGGCGAGACCTGGACTGCCGATCTGGCTTTGGAGTTCATGCGCCAGCACTGCCGGCTCGACGATGCGGTCATCGTCTTCGAGGTCAACCGTTACCTGGGATGGCCCGGGCAGGCACCGTCATACAAGGTCGGCGAACGCATCTGGCACCAGGCTCGCGACGAGGTCAAACGGCGCCAAGGCAGTGACTTCGACCTCAAGGCATTTCACCGAGCCGCGCTGGATCTCGGCTCACTCGGGCTCGACCCACTGCGTGAGGCATTGGCCCGAGTATGACGACGAGCACGACCTCGACCAGCTTCTCTGCCGGAGCAGTGGTCAGAGCCGCTCGGCCACGGCAGTGGATCAAGAACCTCCTGGTCCTCGCTGCTCCGGCCTTGGGCGGCCGAATCGCCGATCTCGATGTGCTCGTCGCGGCTTGCATCGCCTTCGCGGCGTTCTGTTGCGCCGCGTCGGGCATCTACTTCATCAACGACGTGAGAGACATCGAAGAGGATCGAGCCCATCCGACCAAGCGCTTTCGCCCCATCCCAGCCGGCGAAGTGTCCACCAAACTTGCCGTGGTCGTCGGCATCGGCTTGCTCCTCGCAGGGTTGGCGGTGAGTCTCGCGGCCAACCGCGAGCTGTTCGCTGTGGTCGCGACCTACGAGGCGGTCTCGCTCGTGTACTGCCTCGCGCTCAAGGACGAGCCGGTCATCGACATCGCGATCATCGCCTCCGGCTTCTTGTTGCGGGCGGTCGCGGGTGGCGCGGCCGCGGAGATCGAGCTGTCGCAGTGGTTCTTGCTCGCAGCCTCGTTCGGTTCGCTGTTCATGGCGGCGGGCAAGCGGTATGCCGAGGTGACCATGACGAAGCCAGGGGACTCGTCGACGCGCCGCTCCCTGAGCGGCTACTCCGCCAGTTATTTGCGTTTCGTATGGAGCGTCGCGGCTGCTCTCGTCATCATGACCTACGGCCTGTGGGCGTTCGAGATGAAGGAGCTGAGTGGCACGCCATGGGCGGCGATCTCGATCGCGCCGTTCGTGCTCGCAGTCTTGCGGTACGCCGTCGACGTCGATGCGGGCCGCGCCGGTGAACCCGAAGAGATTGCGCTGTCAGATCGGGTTCTGCAAGGTCTTGCCCTCATCTGGCTCACCCTCGTCGCGATCGCCGTCTACACCAACTGACTTGTCAGAAGCTGGGACGGCTCTGGCAGTCTCAGTTTCTGACAAGTCGGTTGTGAAGCGGCGGCGCCATATCCACGCCATCACCATGCTGACTCCGGCGACTCCGATGCCGCCAGCGGTCAGCCCGGCCAGTTCGCCGCCGGTCACCGGCGCGTAATGGACGGTGAGCTCACCCGTCGCCCCGGGGGGCAGCTCGACCGTCAGCAAAGTACCGCTGAGGCTGGAGACCTTCAGCGGCTCACCGTCGAGAGTGGCGGCGTAGCCGGGCCAATAGAGGTCACGGAAGACGAGTACGGCGCCCGGGGAGGACGTGACCTCGTAGGACTGCGTGCCGTTGCTCACCTCGAGCTCACGGATCTCCGCCTCCCCTTCGACGTGCGTGATCCGGCCAGCGACAACCGGCACCTCGCGCCGCTGGTACTTGAAGAAATCCGTGCCCTTGTCCACGCGTTCCCACTCCGGACCTGCGGCGCGCTTCCACAGCCGCTGCCGCTTCTCACCGGCGAGGACAACTGTGCGGTAGCCCAGCAGGTCGATCCACGGGCGGTCAGTCCGCGGCTCGGCCTCGAGCAGCCGCCTCGCGGCGGCATCGCACGTGTAGCCGTGGGAAGACTTGATGCAGAAGCGCTCCTCGAATCCGACCTGGCGAATCGAAGAGTAGCCGGGAGCTAGTCGGACATCGGCCGACAAGCGCTCGAAGCCGCGGCCTACGCCGTCGGCAAACCAGCGCTGCATCACCACTGGCTCTGTCCTCGGAAATGAGGCAAAGACCGGCCAATCCGCCTCGGTGATCGAGACGTTCCCCCCCGTGTCGGTCACCGGTCGCAGCGGGTCGACGTCAACCGGGTTCAGCTGGAATGCGACAACTGCCGCGACACCTGTCCCGACCCAGGCCACCAGGCCTCCGGCCGAGGCGGCGATCCGAGCTGCCACGACCAGCGCCGTTGCCAGCGCGGCGACGATGAGGACCCCCGTCAGGCCATTGCTGTCCAGCGGGTCGCGCGCCCACGTGAGCCACCCCAGTGCCAGCACCGATGCCGCCAAACCGACCACTCGATGCCGGTTGACGACGAGGGCTCCTGCACATGCGAGCATCACGACGGTGACGATGAGGAAGAACTGGAACCCGGCCAAGCCGCGGAAGGGGTTGCGCAGTGGACCCAGATCGCTGGGGGCCTGGGTCAGCACCGCCATGATCAGACAGGCGAGTGCCCCACTGATCACACCTCGCACCTTTACCCGCTGACGGCTCCACGCGACGAGCCAGAGAACGGGTAGGCCGAACCACGCGGCGAAATAGATCGGGCTCATGATGGTGGAGCCCCAGAAGCCGGTGATCTCACCGTGCAAGGTCGGGGACGCGAAGGCGAGGAGGTCGGCGAGATTGGGGACGAGGAAGTTGCTGTTGCGGATCTCGTCGTTGCGGGCCGTGTAGTCGGCTGCCCGCAACAGGGGCAACACGGTGATTGCCGCGGGGATCACGCCTGCGACCACGGCCGCGCTGCGGATTGCCAACGGCGCCAACCATGACCGGTTGGGTGCACCGCGGTCACGCAGGACCATCTCCTCGACCAGCAGCCCCACCGCGAGGGCGGCAAACATCAACCACGTTGCTGGCCATCCCCCGGCGATCACCAGATAGGTGAACACGGCGACGGCGAGACATCTCAGCGGGCTCAGACGACCAGACCAGGCCCACCACAGCCAAGGCAGCCAGGCAAGCGACAGCAAGCCGGGGATCCAATTGGGTGCCAGCCAGTAGAGAACATAGCCAGACGTGGCCGCAGAGAGTCCCGCCGCCACCGCCCACGGGCCGGCGGCCCCCAGCCTCAGGGTGAGACAGGTGGTTCCGAGGGCAAAGATCAGGAGATAGGCAGCTGCCCAGAGGAAGCCAGCCAGGGCGAAGTTGTCCACATACGACAAGAAGACTGCGGTCAGCAGATGCACGGGTTCATACAGGCCGTACTGCAGGTCGAGGGCGAAGTTGCCGCCAGTGCCGAGGTCGGGGTCGATGGCCGGGAACTCCCCGTCCCGGAGGCGTCGACCGATGTCGCGGGCAACGGGGAGGTATTGATTGCGCTTGTCGTCGACGAACCAAAACCTCGGCTGCAGCTGACGCAGAAGGAGCAGCACCGCAGCCATGGAGAGCACAGACACGCCCTGCCACAGGAGTCTCCACCGCGACTCGGACCACCCCGCGGGCGCGGAGACGTTCGGCCAAGCTGGGCTTCCCCCCCGAACCGACGACATCCTCAGCGCACGACCTTTTTGGCCACCGCCAGGATGCCTTGCTTGGCGGGACTGCGGTGGTGCGACGCGTGGGAGCCGCTGAGGGCTCGCCGGTTCTTCAGGAACCAGTCGTAGGAGTCCCGGAATGCCGCGTCGGTGGAGTACTCGGCACTCCAGCCGAGCTCCTGCTTGGCGGCAGCGAGGTCGAACCACAGCTCCTTGCTGTACATGATCCAGTGATAGGGACCGAATGGCGTGAGCCCGACAGTGGCGGTCGCTTGCATGGCTTTGCTGGTCAGTCCGACGGGAACGGAGCGCACCTTGGCGCCGGTGCCGGCGTACTCGCACAGGTGCTCAACGGCCTCGCGCATCGTGCCGAACTCCTCGGCGCCGATGTTGTAAATGCCTGGCCCGCTTCGTTGCCCGGCCAAGATGCACGCGGTGGCGAGGTCGTGGGCGTGCACGAACTGATAGACGTTGTCGCCTTTGCCGAGCACCGGTACGGTCGCGCCATCAGCGATCCAGTCGAACAAGATGCCGAAGATGCCGAGCCGTCCGAGGCCCAAGATCGTGCGCGGGCGCACGATGGCGACGTCGAGACCGCGGCTCACGGCTGCGCGACAGAGCAGCTCCCCTTCGTACTTGGCCTGCCCATATGCCTCGACCGGCGTGGGCGGAGTCTCGGGAAACACCGGGTTCGACTTCGGTATGCCGAAGACGGCCGACGACGAGGTGTAGACCACCTTGGCGACTCCTGCGGCCTCGGACTCGGTCAGCAAAGTGTTGGTGCCGCCGACGTTGACACTCTGGAACAGGCTCTTGTCGCGAGCCAGTGGCACCTGCGCGACGTTGTGATAGACCACGTCGACGCCGTCGACGGCGCGGCGGACATCGTCAGCGAACCGGATGTCACCTTGGACGAAGTCCACGTCAGCCGGACGGTCGTCCGCATCGACCAGGTCGAGTACGCGCACCTGCTGGCCTTGCGCCTTGAGCTCCGCCACCAGCAGCGAGCCGAAATAGCCGCTGCCACCCGTCACCAACGCCACGTCACTCATCTGGATCACTGTGTCCTCTCGTCGACGGCATCAGATCTGAACTCCCTGCTCGATGCACCAGCGGATTGAGCGACGCATGCCCTCGTGCAGCTCGATCTTCGGGTCGAAGCCGAGGACGTCCCGCGAGTAGGCGATGTCGCACGCGATGGTCTTGTCCATCTCGCCGAGGACATGGAACTCCTGGTGGTAGATGCCCCGTCCTTGCAGCACCCGGTCGATCCGTTCCGCGACCCGGGACGCGAGGCCCGGCAGCTTGACCTGTCGGTCAGCCACGTCGAAGCCCTCGTCGCGCAAGGCCTGCTTGACCGTGGCAAGGATCTCGAGCATCGTGTACGGACGTTCGTCAGCGATCCAGAACGCATCACCGGCCGCTGCGGGGTGACGCTCGGCGAGAGCCACTCCCTGCACGAGGTTGTCGACGTAGACCATCGAGCGACGCTGCGAACCATCGCCGATCAGCGGAAACTTGCCGGTCCGGATCAGCCGGAAGAACGTGGTCTGGCGCAGCGGCTGCCAGGGCCCGTAGAACCAGGGTGGCCGGACGATCACGGTCTCGAAGTCGTTGCTGTGAGCGGCGCGAACACGCTCCTCGGCCAGCATCTTGGAGCGCCCGTAACCCAGGTAAGGGTGATACGGCTCGTCGTGGCGGAAGGTGTCCGTGGGGGTCGGGTTGACCCCGAAGGGCGAGTTGGACGAGACGTGCACGAATCGGCGTACACCCGCGTCCTTTGCCGCGGCGAGCACGCCCGCAGTGCCATCGGCGTTCACGGCTTCAAAGTCCGCAACCCGTTGGGGATGGATAACGCCTGCCGCGTGCACCACGGAGGCTCCGGCGCCATCGGCAAACAGCCGCTTGAGCGCAGATGGCTCCGTGACGTCACCCACGTGTACCTGAGCCCGCGGCAGCACCGAGAGGACTGCCTCCACGTCACCGGGGTCGGGCACGAGAGCCCGTACAACGCCTGAGCGCCCCACTGGTCCGGTGGTGTCGCCTTCGCCATCTCTTATCGCCGCCAAAAAGGCGCGGCCGAACCAGCCACTGCCGCCGGTCACGATCGTCGTCGCAGCTTCGTCGAGCAGCGCAGTCACTCGTTCTCCTTCATGTGGATGGTCGGTCGGTGGCAGTTGTCTCCTTGGACGGCCCAGACCCCGTCAGCGTTGCCAGCCGGCCAGCTTTTTGCCTAGCTGGCCTGTGCCCCGGCTGGATCTGTCGTCGACGAGGAAAGCGTCGACGTTTCGATGAGCGATGGCCATCAGTGTCCCTTGAGGGTTGATGCCCGGAGCCCACGGCAGCAGGGAGGCGTCGTTGACCCGCAGGTT
>JACCZJ010000239.1 GCA_013696065.1 Nocardioidaceae bacterium | reverse complement strand
CAGGAGAATTTCGGGGGCGAGGCGCCTCGACTGCTCCTGGCGGGCAATGCCCTCCACGCCGACTTCTCTCCCGAGGGCGCCGGCTCGGCCGTGTTTGGCCTCTTGCTGACGATGCTGGGTCAAAATGTCGGGTTCCCGGTGCCGCAGGGCGGTGCTGGGGAGCTGATCGCTGCACTGGCGCGTCGGTTCGAGTCCAAAGGTGGCGAGATCCACACCAGCTCCGAGGTCACGTCTGTCGTCATACGCGGTGGGCGCGCGGTGGCCGTCAAGCTCGCGGGAGGCGACGAGATTGCGGCCGAGCGGTCGGTGATCGCGAACGTCTCGGCACCCGCCCTGTATGGCGGCTTGATTCCCCTCGACTACCTGCCGGCCCGGACCCGGCGCGGCATCAAGCGGTTCGAGTGGGATCCCTCCACGGTCAAGGTGGACTGGGCATTGTCTGGTCCGGTGCCGTGGGATCCGGCGCCGGCAATTGCCCCAGGAACAGTGCACATCGCCCACTCGGTCGACGAGCTATCGGCCTTCTCAGGCCAGGTCAGTGGCAACACCATCCCCTCCCATCCCCTCCTGCTGATGGGGCAGATGACGACGACCGACCCGACTCGTTCGAAGCCCGGTACGGAGTCGTTGTGGGCCTACGCCCACGTGCCCCAGCGTCCGCGGGGCGATGCCGGCGACGGCGGCATCCGGGGGGTGTGGGACGACTCCGACCTAGAACGGTTCGCGGATCGCATGCAGGGACGGATCGAGCGGTTCGCCCCAGACTTCAGCAGCCGCATCGTCGCTCGACGGGTCCTGGGTCCGCACGAGTTCCAGGCCCGCGACGCCAACCTTCATCGCGGCGCCATCAATGGCGGCACCGCCGCGCTGCATCAGGAGCTGATCTTCCGTCCGGTGCCCGGCATGGGCCGCGCGGAGACGCCCATCAAGGGCCTGTTCCTCGGGTCGGCCTCCGCCCACCCTGGTGGCGGCGTACACGGAGCGCCCGGCGCGAACGCCGCGAAGGCTGCTTTGGCGCACGACCGGGTACGCCGGCTGCGCCCCAACCTGCGAAAGAAATCCCGCTAGCGGGCGCCCGCCTGGTTGGCCGCGCCGCATGACCTCAGCTGTCGGAGGTGGTGCTGGGTGGTTTTGCTTCGGCGAGCTCGATCAAGTCGTCGATCATGGTCGACGTGCGGGCGAGGAAGCCAAGCCGGGTCAGGGGATTGTGAAGCAGACGCATCGGGCCGCGATAAGGATGCTCGTCGAGCGTCACCTTGCTGCCCGAGCCTGACGGCTCGATGCTGATACCGACCCGCACAGTGCCGAAGGGCGTGGCGTGCACCTCGAGCTCGAGCAGCCGCTCGGTCAGGCAATCGCGACTGACGGTTCGATTCTTGTAATTGATCGGGCCGGCCCCGACGGTGTAGTGGATGGCCGCACCCTTGCTCGGCCAGCCGGTGTCGACGTCGCGGATCTCCTTAGTGCCTGCTACCCATTTGTCGTAGGTGAAGCCATCGCTGAGCACCGCCCATACTTGGGTTGGGCTGGCCGTCGTCTCTTTGGTCGTCGCAGTGTCAGTCACCGGACAAGGTTAAGCGTTGAGGGCTGAGCTTGCAGAGCGAGTCCCGGCCGCGCCAGGACCCAACCCCGGCCACCCCATAGGCGACGGGCCCGGACCCAGCCATCCCTAGGCAGGGCTACAGGATGGCGGCAGGGCGGTAGGCGGCGGCTTCGGGGTGGCGCTGGGCCAACGCCTCGATCCGGCGTACGACGGAATCGACCTGGTCGGCTGCTGCACCCGTGAACGACAGCGGCTCAGCCACTAGGGCAGCCAGGTCTGCCGCCGTCAGCCCCAGGCGATCGTCGCCGCCCAGTCGCTCGAACAGCTCGTTGCGTTCGGTCCCTTCCGCCCGCATCTCGAGAGCGACAGCCACCGAGTGTTGCGCGATCGCCTCGTGCGCCACCTCGCGCCCTACCCCCCTCTGCACTGCGGCCATCAGCACCTTGGTGGTGGCGAGGAAGGGTAGGTAACGGTCGAGCTCTCGCTGCACGACGGCGGGGAAGGCGCCGAACTCGTCCAGCACCGTCAAGAAGGTCTCGAACAATCCGTCGACGGCGAAGAACGCATCGGGCAAGGCGATGCGGCGCACCACGCTGCACGAGACATCGCCTTCGCTCCACTGGTCTCCGGTGAGCTCGCTGACCATCGAGAGGTAGCCGCGAGTGACGACCGCGAGACCGTTGATCCGCTCACACGAGCGCGTGTTCATCTTGTGCGGCATTGCCGTGGACCCGACCTGGCCCTGTTGGAAGCCTTCGGTGACGAGCTCGATGCCTGCCATCAGGCGGATGGTGGTGGCCAGACTGCTCGGCCCCGCGACCGCGTGCACGAGCGCCGACACGACGTCGAAGTCCAGTGAGCGTGGATAAATCTGGCCGACACTGGTCATCACCTGGCTGAAGCCGAGGTGTTCGGCCACGCGCTGTTCCAACTCGGCCAACTTGGCTGGATCATTGCCCAACAGGTCGAGCTGGTCCTGTGCCGTGCCGACCGGCCCCTTGAGGCCACGCAGCGGGTAGCGGGCGATCAGCTCGTCGATGCGCTGCAACGCGACGAGCATCTCGTCCGCGATGGTCGCGAACCTCTTGCCCAGGGTTGTCGCCTGCGCAGGGACATTGTGCGAACGCCCCGCCATCACGAGGGTCTGATGCTGCGCCGCCAGCTCGCCTAGCCGGGCGAGGGCCGCGATCATCCGATCCCGGATGTGCTGCAGGGATTGGAGAATCTGGTGTTGTTCGACGTTCTCGGTGAGGTCGCGGCTCGTCATGCCCTTGTGGATCTGCTCGTGTCCCGCGAGCTCGCAGAACTCCTCGATGCGCGCCTTCACGTCGTGACGGCTGCGGCGTTCGCGGACGGCGATCGACTCGAGATCGACCTTGTCGATGACCTGCTCGTAGGCGGTGATCGCCGCTTGAGGTATGTCGACGCCGAGCTGGCGTTGGGCCTTCATCACGGCGACCCACAGACGGCGCTCCGCGACCACCTTGTGGAAGGGAGACCAGAGGTGGCGCATCTCTGCGGACGCGTAACGGCTGGCGAGGACATTGTCGATCTGCGTCACGGGACCGATTATCCCGTACGCCGACTGCATCCCCGACCATGTGGCCCGCCCTCGACGGGGAACGCCCACATCCCACCCGGCGACCCCGGTCGCGAGTCGATTGGTGTCTCACGGGGCGCGGGCAACGCCCTACACCGATCCTGGCCGCGGCTAGCCGTTTGCGGCGAGCCAGGCTGCCCCGACGATGCCCGCCGCGTTGCCGAGCTGCGCCGCGACGATGGGCGCTCTCAGGTGCAGTAGGGGCAGGTATTGCTCAGCATGCTTGGAGACGCCACCGCCGACAACGATCAGATCGGGCCAGAGCAGATCCTCGACATGCGCAAAATAGCGCTGCAGGCGCCCCGACCACTCTTCCCAGGACAAGTCTTCGGTCTCTCTGGCCAGCGACGAGGCTCGCGTCTCCGCGTCGATGCCGTCGATCTCCAGGTGGCCGAGCTCGCTGTTAGGTATCAACCTGCCGTGGTCTAGCAGGGCGGTCCCGATGCCGGTTCCGAGAGTCGCCAGCACGACGAGCCCTTCGACGTTGCGGGCTGCGCCATAGTGCAGCTCCCCCACGCCCGCAGCATCCGCGTCGTTGACCACGGTCACCGCTCTGTCGAGCTTTGAGCCGATGAGCGCGGCAACGTCAGTGCCGATCCAGCTCTTGTCGATGTTGGCTGCCGTGCGGACCAACCCTCGGGTCACGACCCCCGGGACGGTCACCCCGATCGGGGAATCCCCTGTCGCGGACTGGAAATGCTTGGCGATGTCGAGCACGATGTCGGTGACCGCGTCGGGGGTCGACTCCTTCGGTGTGTCGATCCGCAGACGGTCCTTGGCGAAGGCGCCTGCATCGAGGTCGACGGGCGCACCTTTGATACCGCTACCACCGATGTCGACTCCGAGCGGGTGATGCTTCGCCATCACGTATCTCCCTGCCTCGACGGATCAACGGGTGCGCCCTGTCTGACACCTTCAGACTCCGCGGCGGCTCGGGCGATGTCGGCCCGATGCTGCGCGCCCTCGAAGGAGATCGACCGCACTCCAACGTAAGCCCGCTTGTGGGCCGTCTCCAGATCAGGGCCCGTCGCGGTCACCGCGAGCACCCGTCCGCCGGCTGTTTCGAGGCTCGCGGACTGGGCGGGCTCAGTTTCGCCAGCACCCTGCCCCCATCGCGTGCCGGCATGCAGCACGTGTACGCCGTCCAACGCCTCGACGGCGTCGACGCCTGAGATGGCGTCACCCTTGCGGGGAGCGTCTGGATACCCCGCAGCCGCCATCACGACGGCCACCGCCGCACCGGGACGCCACCGCAGAGGCTCGAACTCGTCAAGCCGACCAGTTGCCGCGGCATGGAGCAGCTGGCCCAGGGGCGTATCGAGCAGTTCGAGCAGCACCTGCGTCTCGGGGTCCCCGAACCGCACGTTGAACTCGACCACCTTGACCCCCCCGCTGGTCATGGCCAAACCGGCATACAGCAGACCGACAAAAGGCGTGCCTCGCCTCTGCATCTCGTCGACCGTTGGCTGCAGCACACTGGCGGTCACATCGTCGACGAAGCCTTCGGGCAGCCAGCGCAGCGGAGCATAGGCGCCCATGCCTCCGGTGTTCGGGCCCTCGTCGCCGTCGAGCAGGCGCTTGAAGTCCTGGGCGGGCAACATCGGACACACATGCACCCCGTCGCAGATCCCGAACAGGGACACCTCAGGACCGTCGAGGTACTCCTCGATGACCACGCGTTCACACGCGGCCGCGTGTGCCACCGCCGACGCGCGGTCGCTGGTGACAACCACCCCTTTGCCGGCTGCGAGTCCATCGTCCTTGACCACGTACGGCGGCCCGAACGAATCCAGGGCGGCATCGACCTCGTTGGCGTCCTCACACAGATACGACTGCGCTGTGGGAATGCCGGCCGCTGCCATGACTTCCTTGGCGTAGGCCTTCGACCCCTCGAGCGCGGCCGCCTCGCGATCGGGGCCGAAACAGGCGATGCCCTCGATCCGCAACGGGTCCGCGACTCCAGCGACAAGGGGATCTTCGGGCCCGATGATCACCAAGTCGACGGCGAGGGACTTTGCCAGCACCAGCACCGCCCCGGTGTCGACCAGGCTGATCTCGTCATGCAACGTGGCCAAGGCCGCCATGCCAGGATTGCCGGGAGCCGCGTGCACCTCGACCATCTCGGGGTCGCGTGAAAGCGCCCGGACCAAGGCGTGCTCGCGTCCCCCACCGCCGATGACCAACACCTTCATGGGCCCAGACCCTACTCGCCGCTCGGGCCCGACTGGGCCGCACTCGACTGCCAGACCCTTCACCTGATCACTGGGCGCCGTGGATTTCCCACTAGGCCAACCTCGCCGCACTATCGCGCACACGAACGATTCTGCCGCCCGCCATCGCCAATCCGGTCACACTTTCGGCCACGCGCACTATTGTGGCGTGGCCACCTGCCGATCCATGTCCTTCTATAGCAGATCGCGTATGACGACCGTCT
>JACCZJ010000219.1 GCA_013696065.1 Nocardioidaceae bacterium | reverse complement strand
CGGGTAAGCGGTCGGGTGTTGTTGGTCGGCGATGCCGCTGGCTACGTCGATGCTCTGACCGGGGAAGGGATCTGCGTCGGCCTGGCGACTGCTCACAGCCTGGTGGACTGCCTTGTCGGCGAGCAGCCGCAGGCGTACGAACGTCGTTGGCGGGAGGCGACTCGGCGGTATCGGTGGCTGACCACGTCGTTGCTATGGGCTAGAGACCATCGGGACACAGCCGCTGCGATCGTACCCAGCGCCCAGCGCCTGCCGAGGGTTTTTGCTGCCGCCGTCGATCAACTGGCCCGCTGACGCCCCTTTCTCTCCCCCCTCCAGTTCCCCCTTCCAGATTCGTCCGACCCAACCACGCTGCAGTAACCCGCCCCAGCCGGACGAAACCTAATCCACAGGGTGGCGAGGGAGGGAGCTGATCCACAAGACAAGTGAAAGGTCTCGGTCTCGTACCTGGCCAAGTTGAGCATCGAAGTATGAGTCATATATCCGAGCACGATGAGGTGGCCGTCAGGCCTGACTCGTCCGCGGCTCGTTCAGGCCGAGGCGGGCACAATCAGGCTGACCTCCCCGTCTGCGGGGGAGGCCGTTAGGCGACCAGGCATCAAGGACTCGGCTCTCCGCACGATGAGTCGAGCTCTCAGGCTGGCACAATTGGCCGACTTGTCAGACGCACAGCTGCGAGTCGTACGTCGAAGTCAGCTCTACGAGCTCGGCTGGACCCGTCACCAGGTAGAACACGAGATCGTTCATGGCCGTTGGCAGCGAGTCGCTGCCGAAGTCTTCGCCTTGCAGAACGCGCCTTTGACGTATCAGCAGCGGCTCTGGCTTGGGGTCTTGCATGCCGGCCAAGGCTCGCTGCTCTCCCATGGCACCTGCTGCCGAGAGGCCGGGCTCACGGGTTGGGAGCCCACGGTCATCGAGGTGCTCACTCGAAAGAGCAACACGGTTGACCACTTGGATGGTTTCTTCTTTCACGAAACGAGGCGGGAGTTTCGTAGTTGGATTCAGCCGACGTCTTCTCCCCAGCGACTACGACTGGAGTTTGCAGCACTTCTGGCGGCGGAACGTCAGCTCGCTGAGCCGCGCGGCGGCCTGATCGCCGCCACAGTTCAGCAGCGTCTTACGACTGCCGAACGACTCCTGGCTGCGAGTTTCGACGTCAACAAGCTCCGCCACGGGCGTCAGCTGCGCCTTGCCTTGGGTGACATCGCAGGCGGCGCACAATCATTCGCGGAGATCAACATCTCCTGGCTCTGCCGAAGTCACGGCCTGGCAGAACCCGATAGACAGGTTGTGCGACTCGATCGGGACGGACGAAGGCGCTACCTCGACTGCGCGTGGAGGCTGCCGAACGGGGGCCTGCTCATCCTCGAGGTTGACGGCGCCTTCCATCTCAAGACCGACAACTGGTGGCAGGACATGAAGCGTGAGCGCCTTCTCGTCATCTCCACTGGAAAGGTGCTGCGCTGCAGCAGCATCGAGGCGCGCCTCGACCCCGACGGAGTCGCGCAAGACTTGAGAGCAGCCGGGGTGCCGGCGGCCCAGGCCCCGCTCGTCCGAGTCGGACTCGCTGGCTAACGCGGCGCTCGACCGGACGAATCTGCGGGCCCCTGATTCGTCCAGGCCCTCTCCGCCACACCAGCCACCTACGGTCGGACGAATCGTCAGGCGCGGACTCAGGCGGACTTCTTCTTGGACTTGGGCGCTACGTCACGAGGGACAAGGGTGGGATTGACATTGTCGGACACGACCTCGCGGGTCACGACGACTTTGGCGATGTCCTCGCGGGAGGGCACGTCGTACATCACGTTGAGGAGCACCTCCTCGAGGATCGCTCGGAGCCCTCGCGCGCCGGTGCCACGCAGCATCGCCTGCTCGGCGATCGCCACCACCGCGTCCTCGGTGAACTCTAGATCGACGTTGTCGATCTCGAACAACTTTTGGTACTGCTTGGTGAGGGCGTTACGAGGCTCTTCCAAGATTCGGACCAGATCGGCCTCGCTCAACTTGTCGACAGTGGCGATCACCGGCAACCGACCTACGAACTCGGGGATAAGGCCGAATTTCAGCAGGTCTTCGGGGCGCACATCTGAGTAAAGCTTGTCGAAGTCTGCGTCAGACTTGCTCGGGAACTCAGCGGTGAAGCCAAGCGTCTTTTTGCCCGCCCGTTGCTCGATGATGTGCTCGAGCCCCGCAAAGGCGCCGCCGACGATGAACAAGATGTTGGTGGTGTCGATCTGGATGAACTCTTGGTGCGGATGCTTGCGCCCGCCCTGGGGAGGCACGGATGCGGTCGTTCCCTCAAGGATCTTGAGCAGCGCCTGCTGCACACCCTCGCCGGACACATCTCGCGTGATCGAAGGATTCTCGGACTTGCGAGCGACCTTATCCACCTCGTCGATGTAGATGATGCCCGTTTCCGCTTTCTTGACGTCGTAGTCAGCAGCTTGAATCAGCTTGAGCAGGATGTTCTCGACGTCCTCACCGACATAACCCGCCTCCGTGAGGGCGGTCGCGTCGGCGATGGCGAACGGCACGTTGAGCATGCGAGCCAGGGTTTGAGCCAGATAGGTCTTGCCACACCCTGTCGGCCCGATCATCAAGATGTTGGACTTCGTCAACTCGACCGCTTCGTCCTTGGTATGACGTCCGACCGCCGCCGTCGCAGCCTGGATCCGCTTGTAGTGGTTATAGACGGCGACCGCCAGCGATTTCTTGGCGCAGTCCTGTCCGATCACATACCCATTGAGGAAGTCATAGATCTCGCGGGGCTTGGGCAGCTCCTCGAGGCTGAGCTCGCTGCTCTCGGAGAGCTCCTCCTCGATGATCTCGTTGCACAAATCGATGCATTCGTCGCAGATGTAGACGCCGGGGCCGGCGATCAGCTTTTTGACCTGCTTTTGACTCTTGCCGCAGAACGAACACTTGAGCAGGTCTGCTCCGTCACCAATGCGTGCCACCCGCGACGTCTCCTTGTCATCGGGTCGAGACGCATCGCGCGCCCAGACCTGCCAAT
>JACCZJ010000213.1 GCA_013696065.1 Nocardioidaceae bacterium | reverse complement strand
GCGATCTTTGCAAAAGACACTCTGCCGGTGTCGATAGTGCTGGAAAAACGGCTGACGGATTGTGCGGTACTGGCGTTGCGCGAGGCGGCCAAGTGGGGTCCTTCCGAAAGGCTCGCAGACTCATCCCGATACGCATGCCAAGCCACCCGCGAACGGGTCGGAGGGGGGCGGAAGGCAGCGCGAAGAGACAGCCTACCCTACGGGCGAACTGCTGTCGACCGGGGAGTCTCTAAGCCATCTCAACCGCTCATGCTCAACCCGGCCCGCGAATTTCACTGCGGCTGAGCATGCCGAACGCCGCCCTCAGAGTCAAGCAATTCGGCGCAACTCTTGTGGAAATTGTGCCGGGCGACGCTCAGCGGGTTTCGGTTGAACGCCAAAGGGGCGGACATCGTTGGATGTCCGCCCCTCAGGTCAAACGGTGATCAGGTCGACTGGATCGCCGACCGGCAGGTTACTTAACAGAGACGGTGGCTCCGGCGCCCTCGAGGGCTTCCTTCGCCTTCTCGGCGGCATCCTTCGCGACCTTCTCGAGGATGGCCTTCGGAGCGCTCTCGACGAGATCCTTGGCTTCTTTGAGGCCGAGGCTCGTGAGGGTGCGCACCTCCTTGATGACCTGGATCTTCTTTTCGCCGGCCGATTCGAGGACGACGTCGAACTCGTCCTGTTCTTCGACGGCGCCAGCGTCAGCGCCAGCGGCGGGAGCTGCAGCGGCTACAGCGGCCGGGGCGGCCGCGGTGACGCCGAAGGTATCTTCGAACTGCTTCACGAACTCGCTGAGCTCCAGGAGAGTCATCTCCTTGAAAACGTCAAGCAGGTCGTCGGTGGTGGGCTTCGCCATGGTGGCTTTCCTTCCAAGGTGCTGGCCCACGACATACCGCAGGCCGAGATGGTGGGTGGTCGGGGGTCAGGCCTCGGTGGTTTCCGGGACCGGCGTTTGGGGTGCCGTGTCGGCGGGGGCCTCGGACGCCCCGTCGGCACGTGCCCCGGGTGCCTTAGCAACGGATGTGTCCGCAGCTGCCTCAGGTGCCTCAGCAACGGATGTGTCCGCAGCTGCCTCAGGTGCCTCAGCTGCAGATGTGTCCGCGGGTGCATCGGAGACAGCTGCTGTGGTCTCCGGAGGAATCGGCTCGCCGCTTCCACCTGCGAGGATTGATGGGTCGAGTTCAGCCTTCGCCTGCAATGCACCAACCACGCGAGCGGCTTGCGACAGCGGAGCGTTGAACAAGGAAACGGCATTTTGAAGCGACGCCAACATCGCACCTGCGAGCTTGGCGAGGAGGACTTCGCGCGTCTCGAGGTCAGCGATCTTGGCGATCTCGGCAGGGGTGAGTGGTTTGCCGTCAAGCACACCACCCTTGATGATGAGGGGTGAATTTGCCTTGGCGAAGTCACGCAGGCTCTTAGCAGCCTCCACCGGATCGCCCTTGACGAAGGCAATCGCCGACGGCCCGACAAGCAGGTCGTCGAATGAGTCGACACCGGCTTCTTTGGCCGCAATCTTGGTCAGCGTGTTCTTCACCACGGCGTAACTGGCGTTCTCACCGAGGGCTCGCCGCAATTCCTGCAGCTGCTTGACGGTGAGACCGCGGTACTCGGTCAGGACAGCCGCGCTGGAGCTACGGAACTCGTCCGCCAACTCAGCAACAGCTGCTGCCTTATCAGGCCGCGCCATGGGTCTCCTTCCGGTCATTACTCCTGAACGCCAAGACCGCACGGTCTGCCATCCGCCGCGCCGGGGGCGGCGAGGAGCCGGCATACCCAGAAAAAGAAAAGCGCCCCATGCAGGCGCACGGGGCTGGACCTCACGACGGGGGTCTGCTCAGTTCACCTGCGTGGGCCGCCCGTTAGCGGGCTCTTCGACTGGCAAGGCGACTTGCTCAGTGACCGACGGTCTTTGGTGTGTCTAGGGTATGGCGAACGGCGCCTCACCACCAAATCGCCACCTCTCGCCCCGACCAGGCAGGGTGGTCAGAACGGAAGCTGGCCCACCTGGCGGGCAGGGGGTGCCGCCACGGTGACAGGCTCTCCCCACTGAGAGAAGAACATCTCCGTTTTGGCGCTGCCCAGGTCACCAGCCACCTTGACGAGCAGAGCATCATCGTCGACCCATACGTCAGACACCACGGTCTTCGGCAAGGTTTCAAGGACCTCGGCCGCCTCGACACCCGCAACCTTGCCCAGATCCAGCACTTCGAGGGCCTTGGTCGTGTCGATAATGACCCGGTAGTGAGTAGCAGCTACGCCCCTGACGTCTTCACTCCCGAGATTCTCCAGCTCAACTACGGCGGAGTCGAGCTGGTGGAACTTCGACGGATCGAGCGAGGAGATGAGCTGGCCGAACCGCGCACCGATCGGGTTTTCAGGGTCGCTCAGGTCAAGCTTGACCCATGGCTTGTCTGTCAGCGAGAGGCCTGTCGGCAGCTTCACATAGACGACACTGTCGACAAGACGAAGCTCGACCGAGCCCTGGCCGCCCATTTCCGCGACCGCAGCAAGCTTGAACTCGTCGAGGCGCGCGCCCGCTTGCACGTCACCGGTCACGGTCAGGTCTTGACCCATAAGCAGCGTGTTGCCCTCGATGTGGGCCGACCCCGCTTCCATCGCCGCGGCGGCAACCCGTTGGCCGAAGTCGTCGACCGTCAGGTTTGCCCCTATGGCGGCAGGGGCGGTGGTCTTGACCTGGCTGGCAGTTCCTTCGCCATCAGCGCAGCCGGCCATGCCCACCATGAGAGCCGCGGCGAAGGCCGCGGCGGCGAAACGTCGTAGACGCAAGGAAGATCCCTCCCGATATCGTGTCGGCTA
>JACCZJ010000202.1 GCA_013696065.1 Nocardioidaceae bacterium | reverse complement strand
GATCGGTGCCGCGCTGACCGCGCTCGAGCCATTGGGCATCGACCTGATCGGCCTCAACTGTGCAACTGGCCCGGCTGAGATGAGCGAACACCTGCGCTACCTGTCACGGACGGCTGGTCTCGCCGTCGCCTGTATGCCGAACGCGGGCCTGCCCCAGCTCACGTCTGACGGCGCCTACTATCCCCTGACGCCACGCGAGCTGGCCGATGCGCATGACACGTTCACCCGCGAGTTCGGTCTCGCGCTCGTCGGGGGTTGTTGTGGTACGACGCCTGAGCACATCCGTCACGTGGTGGACCGAGTCCGGGGACGCGCGCTGGCACCCCGTGAGCCGCGCCGCGAGGCGGGCGCTTCATCCCTCTATCAACAGGTGCCGTTTCGGCAGGACACGTCGTACCTGTCGATCGGCGAGCGGACCAATGCCAACGGTAGCAGGGCATTCCGCGATGCCATGTTGGCCGCCAAGTGGGACGACTGCGTCCAGATCGCCCGGGCACAGATCAGGGACGGGGCGCATCTGCTCGACTTGTGCATCGACTACGTCGGCCGTGACGGTGTGGTCGACATGCGCACCGCCGCAGCCCGCCTCGCCACCGCGTCGACGCTGCCGATCATGCTCGACTCGACGGAGCCTGAGGTCGTGGCGGCGGGTCTCGAAGCACTCGCCGGACGCTGCGTCGTCAACTCGGTGAACTACGAGGATGGCAACGGGCCGGGTTCGAGGTTTGCTCGCATCATGCCCATCGTCAAAGAGCACGGAGCCGCGGTGGTCGCGCTCACCATCGACGAGGAGGGCCAAGCCCGCACCGCGGACTGGAAGGTCGCGGTGGCCACGCGACTGATCGACGACCTCACGCAGACCTGGGGCATGCACACGAGCGACATCATCGTGGACTGCCTCACCTTCCCCATTGCCACCGGTCAAGAGGAGACCCGGCGCGACGGGCTCGAGACGATCAACGCGATCCGCGAGGTCAAGCGCCGTTATCCGGACGTGCAGACCACTCTGGGCGTCTCCAACATCTCGTTCGGGCTCAACCCGGCTGCCCGCGTCGTGCTCAACTCGGTGTTCTTACACGAGTGCGTCAAAGCCGGTCTCGACTCTGCCATCGTGCATGCCGCCAAGATCTGGCCGCTCTCGCGGATTCCCGACGAGCAGCGACAGGTTGCGCTCGATCTCGTCTACGACCGGCGCACAGAAGACTACGATCCGCTGCAAAAGCTCCTCGAGGTCTTCGCTGGCGTCACCACGACCGACACTAAGGAGACCCGTGCGGCCGAGCTGGCCGCGCTGCCCCTGCCTGAGCGGCTGCAGCGGCGGATCATAGACGGGGAGAAGCAGGGACTCGAGCCCGATCTCGACGAGGCCCTCGGCGACCGCAAAGCCCTCGACATCATCAACGACGACCTGCTCACGGGCATGAAGGTTGTGGGGGACCTTTTCGGGTCGGGCGAGATGCAGCTGCCTTTCGTGTTGCAGTCGGCCGAGGTCATGAAGAACGCCGTCGCCTACCTCGAACCACACATGGAAAAGACCGACGACCGCGGCAAGGGCACGATCGTGCTCGCCACGGTGAAGGGCGACGTGCACGACATCGGCAAGAATCTGGTCGACATCATCTTGTCCAACAACGGCTACACCGTGGTCAACCTCGGCATCAAGCAGCCGGTGAGTGCGATCCTCGACGCGGCCGACGAGCACGACGCCGATGTGATCGGGATGTCGGGACTGCTTGTCAAGAGCACCGTGGTCATGAAGGAGAACCTCGAGGAGCTCAACTCACGTGGCATGGCCGAGCGGTGGCCGGTGATGCTGGGCGGTGCCGCCCTGACCCGGGCGTATGTCGAGCAGGACCTGGCTCAGCTTTTTGACGGCCAGGTCCGGTATGCCCGCGACGCCTTCGAGGGTCTGCGCCTGATGGACGCGGTGATGGCGGTCAAGAGAGGCGACCCGGGTGCACAGCTGCCCATGCTGCGTGACCGACGTGTCAAGGGACCGGTGGCCAGGAGTCCCGGCGCCGAGCCGGTCATCGTGCCAGCCCGCTCTGACGTCTCGTTGACCAACCCGGTGCCCACACCGCCATTCTGGGGTGACCGGATCGTCAAAGGTATGCCGCTGGCGAACTTCGCGTCATACCTCGACGAACGCGCGACGTTCATGGGTCAGTGGGGGCTCAAGTCCTCGCGTGGGGATGGTCCGTCCTACGAGGAGCTGGTCGAGACCGAGGGGCGGCCGCGACTGCGCACTTGGATGAACCGGATCCAGACTGAGGCGATCATGGAGCCGGCTGTTATCTACGGCTACTGGCCCTGCTATAGCGACGGCGACGACCTCGTGGTGCTCGATGCGGAGCGACGTTCCGACGAGGTCGCGCGTTTCACCTTCCCGCGCCAGCAGCGCGACAGGTTTCTGTGCCTCGCCGACTTCTTCCGGCCCAAGGAATCCGGTGAGCTCGACGTCATCGCCTTCCATCTCGTCACGATGGGCGAGCGGGTCAGCGAGGTCACTGGTGACCTGTTCGCCAAGAACGCCTACCGCGACTATCTCGAGCTGCACGGGTTGTCGGTGCAGTTGACCGAGGCGCTGGCGGAGTACTGGCACGCGCGCGTTCGCAGCGAGCTGGGCTTTGCCGGTGACGACTCCGATGACATGGGCGAGGTCTTCCGGCAGGGCTACCGCGGTTCGCGCTACTCGTTCGGCTATCCGGCCTGCCCCGACCTGGAACACAGGGTCCAGCTGATCGACCTGCTCAAGCCGGAGCGGATCGGCGTACACCTGAGCGAGGAACTGCAACTCCATCCGGAGCAGTCCACCGACGCGCTCGTCGTGCACCACCCCGAAGCGAAGTACTTCAACGCCCGGTGATGACATCATGCAACCCATGACCGCACACCTGCAGGCCGTCCTGTTCGACATGGACGGCACGCTCTGCGACACCGAACCGGTGTGGATGGCTGCGGAGCTCGCGATGGCGCAGCGGTATGGCGCCGGGTGGACGCCAGCCGACGGGCTCGCGCTGGTGGGCAAGCAGCTGATCGTGTCCTGCACCTACATCAAGGAGCGGATGGGCTTGCCGCAGCCAGTGGAGGCGGTCTTCGAGGAGTTGCTCGCTGGTGCGATGACGGCGATCGCACACGAGGGTCCGGCGTGGCGTCCTGGTGCGCTAGACCTGCTCATGGCCTGCAACGGCGCGGGTCTGCCGACCGCACTGGTCACAGCCTCCCACTCCGTCTTCACCGAGGCGATTCTCGACGGTATGCCGTCGGGGCGCTTCGACGCGGTGGTGACGGGCGACCATGTCGAGCGAGGCAAACCGGCTCCTGACCCTTACCTGCTCGCCGCTGATCTGTTGGAGGTGAATGCGTGTTCCTGCATCGCTATCGAGGACTCCCCTACTGGGGCGGAATCCGCTGAGGCGGCGGGCTGCCTCGTCATCGTCGTGCCCAACCAGGTCGCAGTGTCGTCGCAGGGCCGCCGTCGCGAGGTGGACTCATTGGCGGAGTTATCTTTGGCGGATCTCCAGCTGCTCTTCGAGCAGGACCTCTCGGTTTGAGCCGGTCTGAAGGTCTTTTATCCGTAACGAATGGTCGCTGACGGCGTTTCTGCCTTCCCACGACCACTTCGGATGACTAGCGTGCGGGCAGGTTTCTCGACGATCTGGAACGAGGATAGGCATGACTAGGAAAACATTAGGCACGCGCCACATGATCGGCCTTGCATCGGCGATTTCTCTGGTGGCTCTGGCTGGCTGTGCTGAGAGTTCGCGCGACAGTGGCGGCGGGGGTGACGATGACACGACCAGCCCCTCCGACGGTGCTGACCCCAGCGCCGGGGCGAGCGGCGGCACCTTCATCTTCGCCGGCTCGGCGGATCCGGTCACCTTGGACCCCTTCTTCGCCAGTGACGGCGAGTCCTTCCGACCCGCGCGCCAGATCTTCGAGGGCCTGGTGGGGACTGAGCCAGGCACCGCCGATCCCGCCCCGCTGCTCGCTACCGAATGGGAAACCAGCGAGGACGGGCTCTCCAATACCTTCCAACTCCAAGACGGCGTCACGTTCCACGACGGCGCAGACTTCAACGGCACCGCCGCCTGCTGGAACTTCGACCGCTGGTACAACACCCCGCCCGGGGTAGGTCAGACCGAAGACCAGGCCTACTACTGGATCAGCCTGTTCAAAGGCTTCGCCAAGGGTGAACTCACCGACAGCGTCTATGAGAGTTGCACCGTCGACTCCGAGACCGAGATCACCGTCAAGCTGACCGAGCCCTTCGCCGGGTTTGTCGCCGCTCTGTCGCTCCCGGCGTTCTCGATGCAAAGCCCCGACGCGATCGAGCAGTACGGCGCCACCGGTCAAGACGACCCTTCGCAGAGCGCGTACGCCACCGAGCACCCCACCGGAACGGGACCGTTCGTCTTCGAGTCGTGGGTGAAAGAAGACCAGATCGTCCTGACCCGAAATGACGACTACTGGGGCGAACCGGCCCTGCTCGAGCAGGTACAGATCGTCCCGATCGCTGAGCCCAAGGCCAGGGCCGACGCCCTCCTTGCGGGAGAGATCGACGGCTTCGACCTGGTCGGGCCCGCGGACATCCCGAGGCTCGAGGACGAGGGCTACCAGATTCTCAACCGGCCGGCGTTCAACGTCCTTTACCTCGGCTTCAATCAGGCTGTGAAGCCACTCGACGACATCCTCGTCCGCCAGGCGATTGCCCATGCCATCGACAAGGACGCCGTGATCAGCGCCTCTATGCCTGAAGGCACTGCGCCTGCGCTGGAGTTCGTACCCGAGACGGTTGAGGGCTACACAGAGGACGTCCCCACGTACGAGTTCGACCCCGAGAAGGCAAAGGATCTGCTGGCCGAGGCGGGGGCCGAGGACTTGGAGTTGGAGTTCAACTACCCGACCGATGTGACCCGGCCCTACATGCCGTCCCCCGGTGACACGTTCAACGCTATCCGCTCGCAGCTTGAAGCTGTTGGCATCACGGTGAAGCCCTCGGCTGACGTCTGGGATCCGGACTACCTGGACAAGATCTCGGGCTCGAAGGATCACGGAATCCACCTGCTCGGGTGGACCGGGGACTACAACGACACCGACAACTTCCTTGGTGTCTTCTTCGGTCGCAAGTCCAGCGAGTGGGGCTTCGACAACCCGGAGTTGTTCCAGGCGTTGAACGACGCGCGTGGTCTGCCGACGGTAGAGGAGCAGATTCCCGTCTATGAGGAGATCAACCGTCAGGTGATGGAGTTCCTGCCCGGTATTCCGTTGGCAAGTCCAGTGCCCTCGCTCGGGTTCGCGCCAAACGTCAAGGGTTACGTGCCCAGCCCGGTGCAGGACGAGCCGTGGAATCTTGTTTCCGTAGAGGAGTAGTTCTCTAGCAGGTTGCGTCTCGTCGACTAGCCCCCTGGAGAAGCATGCTGCGATTCGTCGTACGGCGACTGGCCCTCATGGTCCCCGTGCTCGTCGGCTTGTCGATCCTGCTGTTCGTGTGGATCCGCGCTTTGCCTGGCGAGCCGGCGCGGTCGATGTTAGGGCAGCGTGCGACACCGGAGGCGATCGAACGGATCAACAACCTGTACGGCTTCAACGATCCGGTTTTGCAGCAGTACTTCACCTACGTGGGTCGGCTCATCAGAGGAGACTTTGGTGAGTCGACCCGCAACGGGGATCCCGTGGTCTCCACGTTCTTCGACCAGTTCCCTGCGACCATCGAGTTGTCCTTCGCGGCACTGCTTTTCGCGATTGTGCTGGGGATCCCGCTGGGCTATTGGGCAGGCCGCCGAGTGGGGGGCTGGCTCGATAATGTCATCGTTTCGACCTCCCTTCTGGGAGTCGTGACACCCGTCTTCTTTCTTGCCATCTTGCTGAAGCTGGTCTTCGCCGAATACCTCGACTGGTTCCCGACCTCGCGTCGCAGCGACGCCCGGATCGAAGCGACCCACATCACCAACTTTTACGTTCTCGATGGCCTCATCACTCGGGAATGGGATGCCGCCTGGGATGCGATTGTCCATCTCATCCTGCCTGGCATCGCGCTCGGCACGATCCCGCTGGCGATCATCGTGCGTATCACCCGGGCCGCGGTAGCCGACGTGATGGGCGAGGACTACGTTCGTACGGCGTACTCGAAGGGGCTGGACCCGGCCATCATCCGCAACCGTCATGTCATGCGTAACGCGTTGCTTCCCGTCGTCACCACGATCGGACTGCAGACAGGTCTGCTGCTCTCAGGTGCGGTCCTCACGGAGAGCGTCTTCGAGATCGGAGGCATCGGCCGATACCTCTTCGAGGCCATCAGCCAGCGCGACTACCCGGTTCTGCAGGCCTACATCTTGTTTATCGCGCTGATCTTCTCGATCGTCAACCTGCTCGTCGATGTGTCGTACGGTGTCATCGATCCCCGGGTGCGCGTGTCATGACGATGGCTCCACCGTTGATGAGCCCGAGCGACCCGATGCTGGGCGTCGACCCCGAACATGGCACGAGTCTCTGGCGAGGCGCCTGGCGCCGACTGCGGCGCAACCCAGTCGCCATCTTGGGGGCGCTGCTCGTGCTGGCCTTCGTGCTGATCGCCGTCTTCGCCTCAGCGTTGGCGCCGTATGCCGCCAACAGCCGCGAGTGGGCGAGCGAGGTCACGTTGACGTCGGTCCCAGGGCCTCGTGAGGGCAACCTGCTGGGCATCGACAGATACGGCTCCGATCTCTACAGCCAGTTGTTGTATGGCGCGCGACAGTCCCTCATCATCGGCGTCGTCTCGACTCTGCTTGGGCTCGTTGTCGGCGCGATGCTGGGAATCTTGGCCGGAGGGCTTGGTGCCAAGGTCGACATGGTCGTCATGCGAATCGTCGACATCTTGCTGTCGATCCCCTCACTGCTGCTGGCTGTGAGCATCGTCGCTGTCCTCGGCCAAAACCGCTACGCCGTCATGATCGCGATCGCCTCAGCGCAGGTGCCCGTCTTCGCCCGGCTGTTGCGCGGCACCATGCTGTCGCAGGCCAGGTCCGACTACGTCTTGGCCGCCACGTCGCTGGGTCTGCGACGGAGAACGATCGTGATGGGCCACGTGCTCCCGAATTCTCTGGGACCGACCATCGTGCAGGCCACGTTGAACCTGTCGACAGCTGTCATCGAGGTCGCGGCGCTGTCGTTCCTCGGTTTGGGCGAGTCTGACCCCGCGGTTGCCGAATGGGGCCGCATGTTGGTCGCAGCCCAGGACCGGTTCGCCTCGTCGCCTCAGTTGGCGCTCTGGCCAGGTCTGGCCATAGCCGTGTCGGCTCTCGGCTTTACCTTGCTGGGCGAAGCCTTGCGCGAGGCACTCGACCCGAAGGGCCGGCGATAGCTTTGACCGACGACACCATCGGAGGTCGTGGCGTCAACGCCCCCGACGTCGTACGTCGCGACCTGTCGACTGAAGCACTCCTCACCGTTCGCGACCTGCGGGTCGAGTTCGGCAAGAAGGGGCAGCGTCCGACGACGGCGGTCGACGAGGTCACATTCGAGATCAGGCGCGGCGAGCATTTGGGGATCGTCGGTGAGTCCGGCAGCGGCAAGAGCGTCACGTCGCTCGCCATTATGGGCCTGCTCCCCGCGACGGGGGTGCGGGTGAGCGGTCAAATCATGTTCGATGGCGAGGATCT
This sequence comes from Nocardioidaceae bacterium, assembly GCA_013696065.1. GTDB lineage: Bacteria > Actinomycetota > Actinomycetes > Propionibacteriales > Nocardioidaceae > JACCZJ01. The sequence goes on along the minus strand of JACCZJ010000202.1, from coordinate 2,102 downwards.
GCTTGCCGCCAGTGAAAAGCGGATGCGCGACGTGCGGGGTCGCGACATCGCGATGATCTTCCAAGACCCCATGACATCTCTCAACCCGGTGGTGACGATCGGGACACAAATCAGCGAGGTCATCCGGGGCCACCGGGACATGGGTAAAGCTGAGGCGAACGAGCGAGCGGTCGAGTTGCTGCGCAAGGTAGCCATGCCCGACCCTGGCCGGAGGATGAAGGAGTATCCCCATCAGCTCTCCGGCGGGATGCGCCAGCGTGTCCTGATCGCGATCGCCTTGGCTAACGAGCCGCAGTTGCTCATCGCTGACGAGCCGACAACCGCACTGGATGTCACGATCCAGGCCCAGATTCTTGAGATCCTCAAGCAGGTGGTGGCCGACACCGGCACCGCACTCATCATGATCACCCACGACCTCGGGGTGGTCGCGGGCCTATGCGACTCCGTGCATGTGATGTATCAGGGCCGCGTCGTGGAGTCAGCGCAACGCCGACCACTGTTCGCCGAACCGAGGCACCCCTACACCGGTGGGCTGCTCGCATCTGTGCCGCGTTTGGACTCTCCGCGCGGGCAGCCTCTCAAGCCCATCCCGGGCTCCCCGACCGACGTACTGCCGTGGACTCAGGGGTGTGCCTTCACACCACGGTGTGCGAACCGGATCGACACGTGCACGGAGAAGACGCCAGCCCTGAAGATTGAGGGGCAGCGCGCTTTGCGTTGTTTCAACCCCTTGACCCTGAGCTCCGCCGGGGGCGCGACGCCATGACGGAACGGAGACGCGAAACCGCTGAAGAGGCGTCCTCGAAGCCCGACTCCACCAACGACCAGCTCCTCGTGGTCCGAGGTCTGAAGGTACATTTTCCCATCAAGCATGGAATCTTGTTCGACCGAACGGTCGGCGCCGTGCAAGCCGTTGACGGGGTGGATCTCGATGTGCCACGCGGCAGGACCTTCGGCCTCGTTGGTGAGTCTGGATGCGGCAAGAGCACGCTGGGGCGCGCGATCCTCCGGCTGGTCGAACCCACGGCGGGCAATGTCAGGTTCGACGGGGTCGACGTGGCCTCGCTGCAGGGCGAGAAGCTGCGCTCCATGCGCCGCCGCATGCAGATGGTCTTCCAGGATCCACTGGCCAGCCTTAATCCCCGGCAGAGCGTCGAGACGATCATCAGCGAGCCATTGCGCGCCCACGGCATCGAGTACAGCAAGAAGAACCGTGTCCGGGAAGTGCTTGACCTCGTCGGTCTGCCGGCCAGCGCGGCGACCCGGTTCCCACATGAGTTCTCAGGTGGCCAGCGGCAGCGCATCGGGATCGCGCGTGCCGTGGCCCTGGAGCCTGAGCTGATCATTGCTGACGAGCCGGTCTCGGCCCTGGATGTATCGATTCAGGCACAGATCATCAACCTGCTCGAGGAGCTCCAGGAGCGCCTCGGCCTCACCTATCTGGTGATTGCGCATGATCTCGCGGTCGTTCGCCACATCAGCGAGGAGATCGCCGTGATGTACCTAGGCGGAATCGTCGAGCAGACCGACTCCGAACAGCTGTACCTCACCCCGCGGCACCCGTACACGATCGCGCTGATGTCGGCGGTGCCCGTCCCGGACCCTGCGATCGAGGACCATCGCCAACGGATCCTTCTGAGCGGGGACCTGCCGTCGCCAGCGAACCCGCCGTCGGGGTGTCGCTTCCACACGCGCTGTCCATACCGGCAGGAGACCAGATGCGACACGGAGCGACCCGAGCTTCGGTTGATCTCCCCCGGCCACCGGGTTGCCTGCCACTACGCCGAGGAGATCGTGGCGGGGACCGTGACCCCGAAGGTCGACGCTGCCCTGCCGGTCTGAGGCGCTTAGGCTGAGGAGGGCTCACGCCCGCTCGTTTCAGGCAGCGCCGGGGGAGTGCCTCCCCATGCTGGGCACAGTGCCTGATGGTCGCACCACCCGCACAGCACCGACTTACGGGGGAGCCATGCACCACTGGCGGTAGCCCGCTGGATGGCCTGCCACAGTGCCTCGACCTTCCGCTCAGTGGCAAGCAGGTCCGCCTCGTCGGGCTCGTAGCGGAGCATCTCGCCGTTGCCGAGGTAGACCAGTTGCAGCATGCG
>JACCZJ010000182.1 GCA_013696065.1 Nocardioidaceae bacterium | reverse complement strand
GATGCGCAGCATCGCGTTGGCGTCGGTCGCGGTGCCGACCGTGGAGCGGGCGTTGGCACCCATCCGCTCCTGGTCGACGATGATCGCGGTCGTCAGCCCTTCGAGTACGTCGACCTCGGGCCGCGCCGGCGTCGGCATGAAGCCCTGCACGAAGGCGCTGTAGGTCTCGTTTATCATCCGCTGCGACTCCGCGGCGATCGTGCCGAACACTAGGGAGCTCTTGCCCGAGCCGGAGACGCCGGTGAACACCGTCAGCCGGCGCTTCGGGATCTCGACGCTGAGGTCCTTGAGGTTGTTCACGCGCGCGCCGTGCACGCGGATCAGATCGTGAATGTCGGCAACGTGCAGCGCGAGCGACTGCGTGTCCGTCCTCGTGGCCTTGCTCATCGTGTCTCCGTCTAGGCGGGGGCCGCCTTCGCGGTCTCAGTCAGCGTCGCCTCGCTCGATCTAACCATCTTCGAGCAGTACGTCTGGTTCTCCCTCGTCGACGCGGTCGCGGCAACGGTCCGCTGTCTACCTGATCGGCGGTGTCGGCCGGGGTGGCGCGACGCCCGTCCGGCTGACGCTGGCCGGGGTCGCCCTCGGCGCATGAACCAAGGCACCCCCGCCGCCTCGGCCCGTGGAGCCTCTGGGCCCAGGCCCTCGTTCTCGCAGCCGTGATGCGCTGGCTCACCGACTTAGAAGACACGTCCTAACCGTCGGCTCACCCGGCCCCCGTGTTGCGCCGACGAGTCGCCGGATCACCCAGTCCCCTAGTGGGCCGGCGAGTCGCCCAGATCACACCGTGCTGAGGTCCGATTGGCGCCTTGCGCGAGCGCCGAGCCTATAGAGTGGTTACGTCGGCCCGCTCAGTTCTGCCTCGGGCCGTGTTATATGTCGGACCCCCACGTGTCGCGACGGCTTCGGCCCGCGCCGGGCAGGACGACCCTCTTTGAGTTCGGAGTAGTTCATGGCGGCCCCCCGCCCCCACACGTATGCACCCACAACCACAACCTCACCGGATGGTCACGCGGCTTCACCTTCCTCGAAAGGTCGCGCGGAGGTAACTGGCCTCTCAACGGAGGTAACTGGCCTCTCAACGGGAGGAGGGGTGGGCTTTGCTGAGCTGGGACTGCCTCCAGGTCTGGTGACTGCCCTCGAGGCCACCGGAATCACCGCGCCCTTCCCCATCCAAACAGCGACGCTGCCCGACGCGCTGGCTGGCCGAGATGTCCTCGGGCGTGGCCGGACCGGCTCGGGCAAGACATACGCCTTCGTGCTGCCCATGTTGGCCCGTCTTACCGCCAGCTCGTCGAAGCGCCGGCCCAACCGGCCGCGCGCGCTGATCCTGGCACCCACCCGCGAACTCGCGAGCCAGATCGACGCAGCTATCGCGCCCCTCGCCAAGACACTAGGCCTCCGCACGCTCACCGTGTTCGGGGGAGTCGGCGCCCAGCCCCAGATCAGTGGGCTCAGAGCGGGCGTCGACATCGTGGTGGCCTGCCCTGGCCGCCTGGCCGACCATGTGCAGACCGGTCACGCGAATCTCGACTCGATCGAAATCACCGTTCTGGACGAGGCCGACCACATGGCTGACCTGGGCTTCCTCCCCGTCGTACGACGACTGCTCGACAAGACCCCCCGCAATGGGCAGCGGTTGCTGTTCTCGGCCACCTTGGACGCCGGCGTCGATGTCTTGGTCAAGCGCTTCCTGAACAACCCCGTCACCCACAGCGTCGACTCAGCGAAGTCGCCGGTGACAGCGATGTCTCACCACGTGCTTCACGTCGCTGGCGATTCCAGGGTCCCGGTCCTGGTGGATCTCGCTTCGGCCCCTGGGCGCACCCTCGTATTCACCCGCACCAAGCACGGCGCCAAGACCCTGGCTCGCAAACTCACGGCTGCGGGTGTGCCGGCTTTGGAGCTGCACGGGAACCTGTCCCAGAACGCCCGCACCCGCAACCTCACCGCCTTCTCCGACGGCAGCACCAATACGTTGGTAGCGACCGATATCGCGGCGCGCGGCATCCACGTCGACGACGTGTCGCTCGTCGTGCACGCCGACCCCCCGGTCGAGCACAAGGCATACCTCCACCGCTCCGGCCGAACCGCGCGAGCAGGTGCGCAGGGAACCGTGGTGACATTGATGACCGACGCCCAGGTCTCCGACGTACGCGACCTTGCCCGCAGGGCAGGCATCAAGCCGACCATCACCAGGCTGGCGGCCGGCCACCCGCTTCTCTCCGAGATCGCTCCCGGTGACCGTGAGCTCGTCTACACGGCTCCCGCCGCCCATGTGCCCGGCGATGAGCGAAACCGCGACAGGAGTGGCGCGCGGCGAAAAGCAAAGAGCCAAGGCACGAGTCACGCAAAGGGGCAGGGCGCGAGTCGACGCCGATCAACGGAGCCGACGAACCGGGCTTCAGACGGGCGCACGTCCGACAGCTCGACCAGGCGGACGTCGGGGCAGTCTGCCTCGCGGGGACGGGCAGGCTCGGCAGCGACGGGGGCGTCGAGCGCCGCAGCTTTTTCGACGGGAGCACGACCAAGTCAAAGGCGACGAGGCCGCTAGCTTTCTGCCCAAATCTGGTGGTGTCCATGCACTGCCTCTGCGGGTAGAGTGCACGCAGAAAGGCATAGGTCTCGCAGGCAGCGGAGTTCTGGCCGCTCGCGTCGTTGACTAACGGGGTCATGACCACCAGGGAGCAAGAGCAAGGACATGAGCACCGAGATCGAGCTTGTCGGGTTGATGAGGGAGGTGGCCGCTTCTCTGCGCGCCCGGCCCGAAGGCGATGACACGTTAGAGATCGTCACAGGGTTGGCGAGCGAAAAGTTGCCAGGGGTCGACTTCGCGAGCATTTCTTTCGTCGCTCCCAATGGCTCGCTAGTGACGCTCGCCCCCACTGACGAGGTCATCTCTCAAGCCGACATTGTGCAGTATGAATTCGACGAGGGTCCTTGTGTCGACGCGGTGCGCTCCGGCGTGACGGTGCACACCGGACATGTAGGCACGGACCAACGCTGGCCCGCTTACGGGCCTAGAGCCGCAACTCTTGGTCTCGCCGGCCAAATGGCGGTGCACATCTACGCCACCCGGTCGTCGAGTGCCGCGCTCAACCTCTACTCCGCGAGCGAAGGGGCGTTCGACGAGACGACTCACATCGCGGAGCTCTTCGCTTCTCATGCCGCCGTGGCACTGGGCTTCTCACGCAGCGTCGAGACCCTCAAGGACGCACTCGGCACCCGTAATGCCATTGGCCTCGCCATCGGTATGACGATGGAGCGCTATGACTTGGATGAGGAGCACGCTTTCAGCTTCTTGGTGCGCGTCTCACAGTCCAGCAACGTCAAGCTTCGGGTGGTCGCCGAGCAGATCATCGCCCAAGCCGGGCCGGGCGAGCTCCCGAGTGATTGAAGCGGCCCTGACCGGGGCACTACGCCCTGAAGGTCGCCGCGTTGCCCGGACACTGCGACACCCAGGCCCTGGTGGTGAGACAAACACGCACCAGGGCCGACCCCTGCGTCATTGCGGGTTGACTATGCTGTCGTCAGCATGAACGAGACGTTGGGCATGCAGGAGGAGTCATGAGCGACAATGCGACGGCAGTCGTCGACGTGATGAACCAAGTCGCCGACGCGTTGCGGACTCGTCCCGAGGCAGACGACACGCTCACCAAGATCACTCGTACCGCCTGCGAGGTCATCCCGGGTGTTGACGAGGCCAGCATCTCGATCACAGGCCCCGACGGTCAGATCGCCACCGTCGCCCCTACGTCGGAGTCGGTCTGCAGGCCGGACGAACTGCAGTATGAGCTCGACGAAGGCCCCTGCGTCGACGCCATCAAATACCAGCGGACGATGCGTTCGGATGATCTAGCAGATGACCAGCAGTGGCCGAGGTATGGGCCGCATGCAGTCGCGCTCGGCTTCCACTGCCAAATGGCGGTGCAAATCTATGAGAGCGACACGTCGCACGCAGCTCTCAACCTCTACTCGCGCAGGCGGGGAGCCTTCGACGAAACCATGCACATCGCGGAACTTTTCGCTACCCACGCTTCGGTAGCCATGGGGTTTTCGCGCACCGTGGAGACCCTCAAAGAGGCTTTGGCCACGCGGAACATCATCGGCAAGGCCATCGGCGTCGTCATGCAGCGATACGCGCTGGACGAAGAGCAGGCCTTCGCCTTCTTGGTGCGCGTCTCCCAATCCCGCAACGTCAAAGTGAGTCTCGTTGCCGAAGAGTTATTGGTGGAGCGCAGCAAGCGGATCGCTTCGTGACTAAGCCGGCTTTATCGGGGCACTGGCGTCACAGGGTCGCCTGACCGCTCCGGGGCGGCGGCGAACCAGGCCCTGGTGTTGAGACAACGAGAGCACCAGGGCCGCCCCATGTCCAGAGGTTGTGCCCTCGCCCGGCGTACCCGTGTTTGCTCCTAGCCCGGGAGCGGAGTTGGTGACTAGCGGGAACGATTGCCAGGATCGAACTCATGGCGGCACCTCGGCCAAACGTGGGATGTCTACCGCGGAGCCGCAACTCTGCTCTACGGTCATGCTTATGGTGACCACGCGCAACGCTGAGGCGATCATCGCCAACCGGCCCGGCACTGTCGGCCGCATGTTCTTCGACCGGGTCGAGGTAAGCCGCGACCGTGACGCCTATACCTACCCCGAAGGTGAGACGTGGGAGTCCGTCACCTGGGGGGAGGTTGCTGACCATGTCGTCAAACTCTCGGCAGGGCTCATCGCGCTCGGCGTGCGACCCGAACAGCGAGTCGCTATCGACAGCGGCACCCGCTACGAGTGGGTGCTCGCGGATCTGGCCATCATGTCGGCTGGCGCAGCAACCACCACCGTCTATCCATCGAGCAGGCCCGAAGACGTGGCCTTCATCATCGCGGACTCAGACTCTCACGTCGCCTTCGCCGCCGACGACGAGCAGGTCGCCAAGCTGCGTGAGCGGCGAGCCGATCTGCCAGCTCTCAGCAAGGTGGTGACCTTTGACGGTACGACCGACGGCGACTGGGTCATCAACCTGCAAGACCTCGAAGCCTTGGGAACGGCCCTCCTTGCCGAACAACCCAACGTCGTCAGGGACCGGGTCGACAGCACTGGCCCCGCCAGTCTCGCCACCGTGATGTACACCTCGGGTACGACGGGACGGCCCAAGGGCGTGCGATTGCGCCACTCATCTTGGACGTACGAAGGTGCTGCGGTGGACGCGCTCGATATCTTGTCGATCGACGACGTCCAGTTCCTGTGGCTGCCGCTGGCGCATTCCTTCGGCAAGGTGTTGCTGACCGCGCAGCTCGCCATCGGGTTCTCGACCGCTATCGACGGCCGGGTCGAAAAGATCGTGGAGAACATGGCCGTCGTGCGTCCCACCTTCATGGGGGCGGCGCCGCGAATATTCGAGAAGGCGCATGCCCGCATCCATCGCATGACCGCTGAAGCAGGGGGGGTGAAGAAGAAGATCTTCGACCGTGCTTTCGCCGTTGGCAAAGAAGTGTCTCGGCGCAGACTGGCCGGCGAGAAGGTGCCCCCACACCTTGCCGCCCAATACCGCATTTTCGACCGGCTGGTGTTTGCCAAGATCCGGGACCGGTTCGGCGGGCGGGTGCGGTTCTTCGTATCCGGTGCGGCTGCGTTGAACCGCGAGATAGCCGAGTGGTTCCACGCCGCCGACATCTTGATTCTCGAGGGTTATGGGCTGACCGAGACATCGGCTGGCAGCTGCCTCAACCTGCCGTCGCACTACAAGTTCGGCACGGTCGGGCCCCCGCTCCCCGGAACGGAGGTCAAGCTGGCCGACGATGGTGAGGTGCTCATCAAGGGGCCAGGCGTGATGGACGCGTATCACAACCAAGCAGTCGCCACTGACGACGTCGTCGACGACGGGTGGTTACACACCGGCGACATCGGCGAGGTCGACGCTGACGGTTTCCTGCGCATCACCGATCGCAAGAAAGACCTATTCAAGACGTCGGGCGGAAAATATGTCGCGCCGCAGAGCATCGAGGCGCAGTTCAAGGCGGTGTGTCCCTACGTGGGACAGATCGTGGTGCACGGCAACGAGCGCAACTTCTGCTCGGCGATCGTGACGTTGGACCCAGAGTCCATCGACGTGTGGGCGGCACGCAACGGACTCGCCGGATCGTCATACTCCGAGATCGCCGGCTCTGACCAAGCGCGTGAGATGGTGCAGGGGTATGTCGACCAACTCAACGCCCGGCTGAACCGCTGGGAGACGATCAAACGGTTCATCATCCTCGACCATGACCTGTCGGTTGAAGAGGGTGAAATCACGCCCAGCATGAAGGTCAAGCGCAGGGTCGTCGAGGACCGCTATCGCGACGAACTCGACACCCTCTACCGCTGAGAGGTCAGTCGCCTCCCGTTGAGAGGCCAGCAC
>JACCZJ010000079.1 GCA_013696065.1 Nocardioidaceae bacterium | reverse complement strand
GCACGTCCTGCCGGGGCGAGCAGGGTCAGGCAGCGCGTCAGTCGCCGAAGTCTTGCCGGGTCAGACCTCGGCAAGCTTCGTCTCGACCTGTATCTGGGCGGCGCCTTCAGAAGGCTGGAAGACGAGTTCACCGGTGACCCGGCCGGCTGCCCTCAAGTCGTCGACCGCACGCTCGAGCAGCGACAACTGCGCAGCAGGGCCGGTGATTGTGGCGCTGGTGACTTCGGTGCGCATCGACACCTTGGCGACGGACTTGGCTCCGCGTATGCCGGCCAACGCCTCGCCCGTGGCATCAAGCAAGGCTGGGTCGTGCGCTGCAGCAGCCAGGTCAACCTCGGTGTCCGGCCATGCCGCACGGTGGATCGAGCCTTCCTGCCACCACGACCACACCTCCTCGGTGACATAGGGCAGAAAGGGTGCCAGCAAGCGCAATTGCACCGACAGGGCGCCGGCCAGCGCAGTCCGGCCCGAATCCGCACCCTCTTGCCCGCGAGAGCCGTAGACGCGCTCCTTGACCAGCTCGAGGTAGTCGTCGCAGAACGTCCAGAAGAACTTCTCGGACGTCTCCAAGGCGGTCGTGTAGTCGAGCCGATCGAACGCCTCGGTCGCCTCGCCGACGACCTGCCGCAGCCGCCCGATCATGGCCAGGTCGAGCGGGTAGGTCACGGCGCTGGTGTCGCCGTCGGTGGCTCCCAGGCCGAGGACGAACTTGGATGCATTCAACACTTTCATGGCCAAGCGCCGGCCGACCTTCATCTGTGCTTCGTCGAACGGCGAGTCCATACCTGGCCGCGACATGGCCGCCCGCCAGCGCACTGCATCAGAGCCGTATTTGTCCAGGATCTCGGACGGGACCACCACGTTGCCCTTGGACTTCGACATCTTCTTGCGGTCAGGGTCGACGACGAAGCCGGAGATCAGGCAGTGTGTCCATGGAACGGAGTTGTGCTCCAAATGGGCACGCACGACTCGGGAGAACAGCCAGGTGCGGATGATCTCGTGGGCGTGGGTGTTGAGGTCCATGGGGAAGACGTGCTCGAACAGGTCGGGGTCGCGCTCCCAGCCTCCCGCGATGTGGGGGGTTAGCGACGACGTGGCCCACGTGTCCATCACGTCGGGGTCGCCGATGAAGCCACCTGGCTGTTTGCGTTGGCTCTCCTCGTAGCCAGGTGGAGGTTGTGCGGAGGGGTCAACGGGCAACTCGTCCTCACCGGCGACGATGCGGGCGTCGTATACGGGTTCACCGCTGCCATCGAGTGGGTACCACACCGGGATCGGCACGCCGAAGAACCGTTGTCGTGAGATGAGCCAGTCACCGTTGAGGCCGTTTACCCAGTTGGTGTAGCGATGGCGCATGAACTCCGGTGCCCAGCTGATCTCGTCGCCGCGTTTGATCAGCGCCTCGCGGAGGTCGAAGTCGCGGCCACCGTTGGTGATGTACCACTGGCGGCTGGCCACGATTTCGAGGGGCTTGTCGCCCTGCTCGTAGAAGTTCGTCATCCGCTGCGTCGGCTTGGGCTCGCCGTCGAGGTCGCCGGAGTCGCGCAGCAGCGACACCATGGCCTCGCGGGCGCTGAAGGCAGTCTTGCCGGCCAGCTCGGCGTATGCCGTTCGGGCCGCCTCAGTGCCGGCGATCCACTCCGGCGTCTCCCGAAGGATGCGCCCGTCTCGGCCGATGATGGTGCGGACCGGCAGCTGCAGCTCGCGCCACCACTGCACGTCGGTCAAATCGCCGAAGGTGCAACACATCGCGATGCCCGCGCCCTTGTCGGGTTCGGCGGCTGGGTGAGCCAGCACGGGGAGGTCCACGCCGAAGACCGGCGAGCTGACCGTCGTACCGAACATCGGCTGGTAGCGCTCGTCGTCGGGATGGGCGATCAGTGCCACGCACGCTCCGATCAACTCCGGCCGGGTGGTCTCGACATGGATGGGCCCGGAAGCGCCGTGGAATGCGACGCGGTGGTAGTGACCGGGATAGTCCCGCGACTCGAGCTCAGCTTGAGCGACGGCGGTTTGGAAGGTCACGTCCCACAGCGTTGGAGCCTCGGACTGATAGGCCTCGCCCCGCGCCACGTTGCGCAGGAAGGCTCGTTGCGCCGTCGCCCGGGAGTCGTCGCTGATGGTGGTGTAGAGCAGCGACCAGTCGACGGAGAGTCCAAGCTTGCGCCAGAGGTCTTCGAAAACTTTCTCGTCCTCAGCCGTGAGACGTTCGCACAACTCGATGAAGTTTCCCCGCGAGATGGGGATCTGCCGTTTGGGGTCTGGCTTGCCCGGGGGCGTGAAGTCAGCGGCATACGGCACCGAGGGGTCGCACCGCACGCCGAAGTAGTTCTGCACGCGCCGCTCGGTCGGCAACCCGTTGTCGTCCCACCCCATCGGGTAGAAGACCTCTTTGCCGCGCATGCGTTGATAGCGCGCGACGGTGTCGGTGTGGGTGTAGGAGAAGACGTGGCCGACATGCAGCGAGCCCGACACGGTGGGCGGGGGCGTGTCGATCGAGTAGACCTCGTCGCGCGACTTGGTTCGATCGAAGCGGTAGGTGCCCTGCTCGCTCCAGATCGCGTCCCACTTGTCCTCGAGCTCCTCGAGCGCCGGCTTGTCCGGTACGTCGATCGAGCGCGCCGGGGCGGTCGACGTGGCAGGAGCTTGGCGCCGAGGGGTTGCGGTCATAACGCGAAATCCTACGGCGCCGCGTGCCCACCTCACTAAAGCGTTTGGCCAGCCATTGTGAAAGATCCGACCGTGACGTCGTCATAGCGACGTGAGGGTCGGATGCTTGGGCGACCTGCCCGAATCGCTGACAGCCGACTCCAGGCGCATCGAGGCGAGTTCATCTGCGCACGGGCGGCATGAACATCGCAGAGCAAGGTGGCACTGAAATGGGTGGTGGGTAACGTTCGATACCTCGCCAGAGCGTGATTGTTCTAGTACCATGCAAACTATGCTTCTTCGTGTCGACCCGGACAGCTCGACGGGTCTCGCCGACCAGATCGCCAGCCAGGTCCGTGGAGCCCTGATGTCTGGACGTCTCCAGCCCGGCGAGAAGTTGCCTGCTGCGCGGGAGCTGGCAGCCCGGCTCGACGTCAACATGCATACCGTCCTCCGGGCATATTCCGCGTTGCGTGACGAGGGACTGATCGAGCTGAGGCGGGGCCGCGGAGCGCAGGTGCGCAGCGACGTCAACCTCCGCAGGGCCGAGTTCGAGCAACAGGTCAAGGAGCTCATCGACGCAGCGAATCACCTAGGCCTGAGCCGGGACGAACTGATCCATCACATTGACAAGGTCACGACATGACGTCAGACGGCTTGAGCCGGATGGGTTCGGTACAACGGAAGGCCGTTGCGGCGTCTCTGCTTCTTGTCGGGCCAGCCGTGACGTGATCACGTCTTTAGTCTTTCGCGACAACCTGCCCGAGTTCATCCCCCACCCCGGGAACTGGTGGGGGAGCGGTGCTGACCGCGCGCCTCAGGCGGCTTCATCATCGACTTCATCGCCATTACGTCAGTGTTATTGCTCACTGCGATCGGGCTCTTGGTCACCGGTTGCAGAACTCGGCGCCAGCGCACTTGTTCTACGGCGCGTCCTTCGCTGCAAAAGTGCACAGTGCCCTCTACTCGACGAGCTTGATCGTCAGCATCGGGGCATCTGATACCGCTCAGGTCGATCAACACCTCTGGCAGCTTGTTGTCGCTGGCATGGTTGCGGGAGCTCTCACTTCCCTGGCATCGCGCAGCCTGCCGATGCAGGCCGATTACACCGACGTCACACCGGTTTCATCGTTGGCCTTGCGGCCTGCTGAACGAGTGATGTGGTCAGGCACGACGTCTCGTCGAGCCTGGTCGTGGGCGCTCCCTCAAGCTATCGCAGGACTGGCAGCCATGTGGTGGTCTCTGAGGCGGGGCTTCTGCTGTGTCTTGTGGCGGTCTTGAATGTCCGGCACATCGTTGTAGACGTACAGGCGGCCTCGGACGGAGTCCGCATTCGCCGTACGTCCTTTTGGCGAGGCAAGGACATCTTCATGCCGCTCGGAGTGATCGCGGTCGCGGAGACCGATAGCCTGCGTCGAAACAGCTGGAAAGCCCTGGAGGCCGCCAACGAAAAGGAGTGAGGCCGCCAACGAAAAGGAGTTGGATCCCCGATCCGCCTCGTTTGGAGAGGGACCCCACTTGTACTCAAGAGCCCCGGACATCTTCCTTTAGGGGTCAACATGGAGGAGGCCGCCGAAGCGGCTGACGTGATCAACGCGTTGCTGCTCCGCAGACTGGAACAAGCGGCTGCACTGCAGCATTAGACTTCGAGGCAATGCCTGCCACCTCTGACCGTTCCCGGATGTCTGACGCCTATCTGAAGGTGGAGCAGCAGTTGCTCGCGCGCTGGCCGGAGACCAAGCTCGACCCGTCCCTTGACCGGATCGCGGCGCTGTGCGACCTCCTGGGTGAGCCGCAACGGGCCTATCCGGTGGTGCACCTCACCGGCACCAATGGCAAGACCTCGACCTCTCGCATGATCGATCCGCTGCTGCGCGGACTGGGGTTGCGCACCGGTCGGTCGACCAGTCCGCACGTACAGTCCATGACCGAGCGCATCAGCGTCGACGGGTCACCGCTGACCCCGGAGCGTTTCGTCGAGGTGTATGACGAAGTGGCGCCGTACGCCGACATCATCGACAGGTCCGGCGGATACCCCCTGTCCTTCTTCGAGTTCATCACCGCGATGGGTTTCGCCGCCTTCGCCGATGCACCCGTCGACGCCGGCATCATCGAGGTGGGCATGGGCGGCACATGGGACGCCACCAACGTGGCCGACGCTTCAGTTGCCGTCATCACCCCGATCGGTGTCGACCACGCCCAGTACCTGGGTGACTCACCAGGCGATATCGCCGTCGAGAAGGCAGGGATCATCAAGGAGGGCACCTTCGCGGTGTTGGCGCAACAGCCCCTCGACGCCGCGAAGGTGTTGTTGCACCACGCCGCCGAGGTCGGGGCAACCGTGGCTCGTGAGGGTCTCGAGTTCGGGGTTGCAGATCGGCGCCCGGGGATGGGCGGTCAGCTGCTTACCTTGCAAGGCTTGGGCGCGACATACGACGAGATATTTCTTCCTCTCTACGGAGCCCACCAGGCACAGAACGCAGCTTGTGCCCTCGCCGCAGTCGAGGCCTTTGCCGGTGGCAAGGGTCTGGACGGAGGGCTTGACGTCGACGTGGTGAGGCAGGCGTTTGCCGAGGTCACCTCGCCAGGTCGGCTTGAGGTGGTGCGCCGCTCACCCACAGTCTTGATCGATGCCGCCCACAACCCCCATGGCGCCCGGGCAACTGCTGAGGCGATCCAGGAGGCGTTCACGTTCTCGCCTCTGATCGGTGTCTGCGCGGTGATGGCCGACAAGGACGTGGAGGGCTTGCTGGATGCGTTCGAGCCGATCTTGTCGACGATCATCTGCACGCAGAACTCGACGCCCCGGTGCCTCCCCGCGGAGGAGCTGGCCGAGCTTGCGCAGGGCATCTTTGGTGGCGACCGGGTCGAGGTCGCGCCTCGGCTCGACGACGCGCTCGACCGGGCCATAGGTCTTGCCGACGCGGGTCAGCCCGACGGCAGTGCAGGCTTCGGGGGCCTTGGGGACTTTGACGATGGCGCGGGGGTTTCCTTGGACTTCGCTCACTCGTCGGTGGGCTTCGGGGGTGGAGGGGTCTTGGTGACGGGATCTGTGGTCACGGCTGGCGAGGCACGAATCTTGCTGGATGGCACCTGATGCGCTCACCTCGGCGGATGATGTGTGCTGCCGTCTTGGCGTTCGAATCGATCGTTCTTGGCCTCGCCACACCGGTGCTCATCACGATTGAAGAGGTCCCCAAGACAGTTTCGCTGTTCATCGGTCTCGGACTGGCTCTCGCTGCGCTGGTCATAGCCGGATTGTTGCGGGCCGAGTGGGCGTACTTCCTCGGGTTTGCGCTGCAGCTTGCCGCGTTGGCGCTGGGATTCGTCATACCGGCGATGATCGTGTTGGGGCTGCTCTTCGGGGCTTTGTGGACAGCGGCATACCTGCTCGGCAGAAAGATCGAGCGCCAGCAGGCTGCGTGGGGGAGTCAATCTCCTCCACCGGCTTAGAAATGCCACGCCAATCCGCAGGGGCGTGATGCGGCGGGCGGTGAGAAGCGACCAGCACTAGGCTGCGCGCATGATCCAGCGGACCCTCCTACTCCTCAAGCCAGACGCCGTGCGACGAGGCCTCGTCGGTCAGGTCATGAGCCGCTTCGAGGCCAAGGGACTCTCGATTGTCGCGCTGGAGCAGCGGCAGATCTCGGGCGAGCAGGCGGACCAGCACTATGTCGAACATGTCGAGCGGGACTTCTACCCACCTCTGCGAGCGTTCGTGACAAGTGGGCCACTCGTGGCGCTCGTCCTCGAGGGAGACGAGGCCATCGATATTGTCCGCTCTATCAACGGCGCCACCGACGGTCGCAAAGCCGCGCCCGGCACCATCCGGGGTGACTACAGCCTCTCTAACCGCGAGAACATCGTGCATGGCTCTGACTCCGAGGAGTCTGCGGCGCGCGAGATCGCCCTCTGGTTCCCCGACCTCAACG
>JACCZJ010000171.1 GCA_013696065.1 Nocardioidaceae bacterium | reverse complement strand
TCCTTGACGAGCAGTGTGAACATCTCCTCGTGGGTCGGGCCGAGGAGGTAGTCGGCGCCTTTGCGGTCCTTGAGCCGGAAGATGCCGTCGCCGTAGTCGGTCCAGCGGTTGCTCGCCTCGTAGGGTTCACGCGGCAACAATGCTGGGAAGTGCACCTCTTGCGCCCCCATTGCCTCCATCTCGTCACGGACGATCGCCTCGACGTTGCGGAGCACCCTGTAGCCCAGGGGCAGCCAAGAGTAGATGCCCGGCGCGGCGCGACGGATGTAGCCGGCCCGGACCAGCAACCGGTGGCTGGGCAGCTCAGCATCCGCCGGATCCTCGCGCAGGGTGCGCAGGAACAACGTCGACATCCGCAACGACACAAAGACTCCTCGAGATCAAAACCAGAGGTCCTGAGGATATCTGTCCCAGTGCTGGCTCTTCACCCAAGTTACATTGGGCGATGACTTCGACCTTGACGCCGATTGCGCCATACGTTCCCAGCGCACGAGCATCGCGCGAGGCCAGAGGCACGTCAGACGCTCGAGCAGCCAGTGCCACCAGCGCGTCGTAGACCGCTCCGCCGAGAACGCCGGCCGTAGCCAAGACACGAGGGAGGTCATCGAGGGTGTCCGCGTCCGGAGCGGTTGCTCGCCCGAAGTTCGATGTGATCAGCCGCACCACATCACGTGGGGCTACTCGGGCGTCTCCTGGGAGTCGCGTCAATACCGAGTAAGTCTCCGCCAGCGAATGCGCTGTGAGCACCACTTCTCGCTGGCGAAGGTGGCGCCGGACTGCTTCGTGGGAAGGGTGCGTCCGCACCGGGAAGGGGATGGCCGTGCTTGCGTCACAGGCCAATCGACTCATCTGCGACCGGCGTCGATGAGGCCGAAGAGCACCTCGTCAGTCACGACTGTCGAGGAGCTCGCGACGAGGGCGCCGTCGATCTCGCGCAGTCGCGCAGTGCGGCCGGTCGGGACAATCTGCAGGCCCGCACCGTATTGGGTCACGTCGACTGCGCTCCCCGGACCAAGACCCAAGGCATCCCTGGGTGGCTTGGGTATGACGATCCGGCCGACACCGTCGACAGTGGTCTCCATGGCAATAATCTACTAACCAATTACCAGCGCTTCATCCGTTTTCAGCGGGCCTGCCGGCGGGCGGCGGTCCTATTCTCCTTCGCCGACTCCCCTGGCGAACGCGTTCTCGAGATTGACTGCCTCCCGCACCCGAGCGCGCGTGGCGACCAGGAGGTCCTGCAGGCCGGCATAGCGTTGATCGCCAAGCGCCTGGGAGATGTTGAGCCACCGCATCGGGTTGCCGTCGAACCGGGTGATCATGGTGGGGATGTACTCGAGCAGACTGACCTCGAACGAGCCGTCAGGCTCTTCAGTGAAGGTAACCCGGGCGGTGTTGCCGTCGTACACGCCCTCGACGGCAGTGTCTTGTTGCGCGACGGCGTTGCCCAGCCCGTAGACGACCCAGGTGCCGCCGATGTTGTCGTAAGGCTGCACCACGTGGGCGTGGTGACCGAAGATGAAGTCGATGTCACGCGACTGGACCAGCTCCTGAGCAACCGCGACCTGCTCGGACGATGGCTCGTTTGTGTATTCGAGCCCCCAATGCAGGGCGACCATCACGATCTCGGCGCCTTGATCCTTGGCCTTGGCGGCCAGCTTCTTGATCTGGTTGGGGTCGATAATCGGCACCGACCACGGCTGATCCGCGGGGAGCGGTATGCCGTTGGTGCCGTAGGTCTGTGAGATCAGGCCGATCTTGACACCGTCGACGTCCATGATCAGCGGTTCTCGTGAGTCAGCTTTGGTGGCGTAGGTCCCCGTGTGTTCGAGACCTGCGGCTTCGAGGCCGTCGATAGTGCGGGTGAGCCCGTCGAAGCCCTGGTCGATGCTGTGGTTCGAAGCCGTGGTGCACACATCGAACCCGGTCTCTTCAAGGGCCGGGAGGACGGCAGGTGGCGCCGAAAAGGACGGATAGCCGTAGTAGGGCCCACCCTGGGGTGCCACGGGGGTCTCCATGTGGCAGATGGCCACGTCCGCTGCGGACACGACCGGCTGCATCGGCGCGAACAACGGCCGGAAGTCCATCGACCCTCGGCCCGTGCGGGCGGCGTCGATGCGTGCGGTCTCCCACAGCCCTTCATGCAGCAGTACATCGCCGCTCATGACGGCAGTGATCTCCCGCTGCACCGGTTCGTCGGTGGGTTCGGAGGCTGAAGCGCTAGGTTCCGTGGCGGAGTCGCTAGGTTTGGTGGCTGACTCGCTGGGTTGGCCTCCACCCGACGTGTCGCTGCCATTGGTGGCTTGGCCGCTCGATGGGGGCGCAGCGTCGCGGCCGGCGTCGTCCGACGTACACGAGGCAAGGGCGCATGCGACAACCAATGCGGACAGTCTGAGGGGCCAACGACGACGACGCACATGCACTCCATGACGGCAGAACCATGGCAGCGCGAAAGCTGCCATTCACGTTGGCCCAGCATGGCACCCGGACGATGGACGAGCGGATTAGGCTCGCGGTGAGGAGGTGGAAGCTTGTTGAGGACTCGCCCGCGGCTGCGTGTGCTCGGTCCCTCCGATCTCGAGGCCGTACGCCGCTTGATCGCTCAAGACCCGATCACCAACGTCTTTGTCGACCATCGAATCCGCCAGACTCGGATGGACCCACGGTGGTTGGGTGGTGAGATCTGGGGTTATGCGGAGGGGCGCGAGCTGGTCTCGATCTGCCACGCTGCCGCGAACCTGACTCCCGTGCAGGCCACCCCCGCAGCACTCGAAGCCTTCGCAGCACGGGCACTGGAGCAAGGCCGCAAGTGCGGCTCCATCATGGGCTTGCATGACGACGTGTCAGCGTTATGGCGGGTGCTCGGGCCTAGTTGGGGACCACCAAGATCGGTGCGGCCGCGACAACCCTTCCTCGTGCTCTCGCAGCCACCTCAGGTCGTAGCCTCACCCGACGTACGACGCGTGCGACCGGACCAGCTCGACATCCTCTACCCTGCCTGTGTCTCGATGTACAC
>JACCZJ010000165.1 GCA_013696065.1 Nocardioidaceae bacterium | reverse complement strand
CCCCCCGAAGGACGCGCCATAGCCGACGCTGGTCGGCACCGCCACGAGCGGCACCCCTGTCAGTCCCCCCACCACCGAAGGCAGCGCCCCCTCCATGCCAGCCACCACGATGAGGCAGTCGGCGGCTGAGAGGCGGTCACGAACCGCCATCAGCCGGTGCAGCCCCGCCACCCCTACATCGTTGATCACGTCGACTGCGGCACCGAACACGCGGACCGTCAGCATCGCCTCGCGCGCAACGGGCGCGTCAGATGTTCCGGCAGCCACGATGGTCACCTGGCCGCGAGAGGGCGGGATCTCGCCGAGCGTGGCGGCGCGCGCTACCTCATCGATGACGGCGTCGGGAGTCGATCGTCGTACGAACGCGAGTGCCTGGTCGCTCAGCCTCGTCGCGAGGACAGCCCGGTCAGGGTGTGCCTCGTGCAGGGAGCGGAGCAGCTCGGCCACGTGTTGGGGCGACTTGCCGCCACCGTAGATGACCTCGGGGTCACCGGTTCGCGCCGCGCGGCCGAGATCGAGACGGGCGTAGCCGAGATCGAGGGTGTGAGGAGTCGCCGAGGCCCGGTCCACATCCGGAGAGTCGGTCATGAGGCTGAGGCTAGCCTCTCTAGGCTGGGCGTCATGCCTGGAGTGCCGCCCGCCCGCTACGCCTATCTCGGCCCGCAAGGGACCTTCACCGAGGCGGCGCTGCGTTCACTGCCGGCAGCGAGCAAGGCCGAGCTGCAGCCGCACGGGTCTGTCGGCGCTGCGCTCGATGCGGTGAGAAGCGGTGGGGCCGATGGCGCCGTGGTGCCTATCGAGAACTCTATCGAGGGCGCCGTCGCCGTGACTCTGGACGAGCTCTCCAGCGGTGAGCCGCTGATGATCACCCGCGAGATTCACGTCGACGTGCAGTTCTCCTTGCTGGCCAAGCGTGGAGTCAAGCCTGGAGACCTGCGACGGGTGGCCACGCACCCGCATGCCGAGGCGCAGTGCCGGCGGTGGCTCGCCACCCACCTGCCCGACGCAGAGGTGGTTCTCGAGTCGTCCACTGCACATGCGGCTGAGGTGGTGGCGCGTGAGGATTCGCCGTACGACGGGGCAGTGGCGGCCCCTATCGCTGCCACGACGTACCGGCTCGCCACGCTCGCCACGAACATCGCTGATAGAGCCGGCGCAGTCACCCGATTTGTGCTGGTCTCACGACCGGCCACGCCGCAGCCTCGCACGGGTGCCGACAAGACTTCGCTCGTCGTCTTCATCCGCGACAACCACCCCGGTGCGCTGCTTGAGATGTTGGAACAGTTCGCAGCGCGCGGCGTCGACCTCACGCGGATTGAATCGCGGCCGACGGGGTCGGGACTCGGCGAATACTGTTTCTCGATGGACGCCGTCGGCCATGTTGACGATGAGCGGATGGGGGAGGCGCTGATGGGGTTGCGTCGCATGTGCGCCGATGTTCGATTCCTCGGCTCGTATCCACGGGTCGACGGTGAGGTGACGACCGTGGTCGTAGGCACGACCGACGAGGACTTCACCGAGGCCTACGGTTGGCTCACCCGGCTCCGCAACCCCTGAACGCGCCCTGACCGCTCAGTCGAGAGTACGGGCGAAGTGGTGAGAGCTGATCCGGTAGCCACTGTTGAAATACAGGCGGTGCGCCGACATCCGATCCAGGCCAACTCCCGAGTCGAGGTGGAGCTGCGCACATCCCAATCGCGCCGCCTCTTCGCGGGCCCACGCCAGGAGAGCCGCACCGTAGCCGCGGCCGCGGGCTTCGGGCAGCGTCGACAGGTCATCGATGTAGACATGGGTGCCCCGAGCGAGGTTGTCGCCATACCGGAAACCCATCACCGCCAACGCATGGGGCACGGACGCGCTGGGCAGGGGCGCATCGGAGGTGACAGCGAGGGGTGCCAGATCGTCAAAGGCTCCGACTAGCCGGTATCCCGTCGGACGCATTGTCGTGTCGACCCGGTGAGCGAACTCCTCGGCGTTGCGCAGATGTGGGCGCAGAGCATGTATGGCAGCGTAGGCAAGGGTGGTTTCACCCTCGTTGATCTCCCTGATCACAAGGGGGATCATAGTGACCCCGGCCGACGGTCGCGGCGCCTATCAACCGTTGGACGCACGCGCGAACCCGATGGCTTCTTGTTCCTCGGGAGAAAGCTGCTGGTTCGCTGTCCATCCGGCGACGTTCTTGGCGTAGGTGCGAGAGTCGCTGCGCCCATGGATGGACGTGAGTACGACGCCATCCCCGGTGTCGTCGAGCAGCGCGATCGACCAAGACAGGTGGCCTCCCATGTCGCCGAAAGCGTCGTACCTCACCACCGCGAGATGGCGCAGCGAGCTCGACACCTCGGAGCGTAGGGCGGCAAGCTCGTCGGTCACTTGAGTCGACGAGAGCTGACCCGTCCGGACGGGTCTCGGGACCTTGCGCAGGCTCGTGGCGGTGCTTCGGCTGGGTTTCCGCGTCCGGCGCCACGTCGCAAGTGTGATCAGCAGCGACAGAGCCGCAAGTGCCAGCGCTGCAATGGTCAACCAGCTCTGAACTGCGGGGTCAAGTGGCACGCGTTGAGCCTAGGCGTGACGGGCGCCCGAGGTGGTCAGCTGCCCGTCGCGTGTCGGGGTGTGGGCCCCGGGCCGGGCACACTCGTCCGCAACTGAGGCTGCTCAAGCGTCCCCACTTGCGGACAAGTCGGATGATGGGTGGGGGTCAGGCAGAGTCAGCCCGGGACGCGGACGAGCAAGACGCCTGGCTCGATCTGGGCAAAGAGCTCCGTTCCTGCTCCGACGGTGTCGCCGTCGAGCTGACGCGGTGTGGCGGCGGCGGCGGTGATCTTGACCGACGTACCGGTGAATCGATCGAGGCGCTCGTCGGTGCGCCGACGTTTCGTCACGACGCGCGCCATCACAGACAACCACCCGGACAGCCGTCGCGGCGCCACCACGACGACGTCGAGTATCCCGTCGTCGATCACAGCGTCAGGCAGCAAAGGGATGCCGCCTTGCAAGCTCCCGACGTTTCCGATCACCACGGTTCGAGCGCGTCGCCGGACCGGCTCCCCACCGTCAATGGAGATGTCGACGCGCACAGCCGGATAACGCAGGTGCCGTGCCCCCGTGATGACGTATGCCGGCCAACCCAACCTGGCCTTGAGCGCGTCAGGCGCGCCGCCCATGATGGCCGCGTCGAGGCCCAGCCCGGCCATCACCACGAACCGAGTCGGCGCTAGCGAATCGCCCTCGATGAGCACCACATCGATGGGGCGGTCTTGGCCGCGCAGCACGGTGTCGATCGCGAGGTCGGGGAGCAGCGGAATGCCGAGATTGCGGGCCAATAAGTTGCCGGTGCCGGCGGGGATGACGCCCACCGGGATCCCGCTGCCTGCCATCTCGCTGCACACGACGCGAACCGTGCCGTCGCCGCCTGCGGCCACGACGAGGTCGGCACCGGCTGCCACCGCAGCTCGCGCCATCGAGCCTCCGGCGTCGTCGACTGTGGTCTCGAACCACAGCGGTTCGTCCCAGCCAGCCGCCCGTGCAGCGCGAGCGAAGTGCAGCTTGAACGTTTCAGCGTCCGCGATCTTGATGGGGTTCAAGATGACGGCCAGCACGCGGCGCTCTTGGGTCAAAGCTCGCGGTGGGGGCGCGGCGACCACCTCCAGTGAGAGACGGGTCACACCGAATGCCGCTCCGGTGGCGCAGACGACGAGGCTTCCGAGCAGCCACCCCGCCACCACGTCGCTTGGATTGTGCGCACCCACGAAGATCCGATCGAAACCCACGAGCAAGGCAATGAATAGCCAGAGGCAGACCAAAAGTGTCCGAAGAAGTGGCCGCAACGCACTGTGCACGGTGACCACGACCAGCACGCCCATGGCAGCGGCGATGCCCGTTGCATGGCCGGACGGGAAGGAATAGCCCTGGATTTGCTCAAGAACATCGGGTCGGGCTCGATGCACCAATCGTTTGACTAACGGCCACGTCACCGCGCTGACAAGGGCGACGGTGGCGATCCACAGAGCTGTTCTGCGGCGTCCGCGCCCGGCGTAGATCACCGCTAAACCGACCAGGAGGAGTGTGACCGCGAGCTCGCCACTGATCGCCGCCACGAACCGGAAGAACCGCAGCCACCCCGTGCCCTGCACCGACTCGTTGAGGGATCGCACAACGTTTGCGTCGAAGCTAAGCAAGGGGTCGAAACCGATGACCACAAGCGTCGTAAGAAGCACCAGCGGCAACGCCAACACAGCAATCACGACCGCCGGGCGGCGCTCAGCGTTCGAATCGGTCACGAGCCGTCTCTTACTTTCGTCCCAACGAATATGTCGGGCCGCTTACGCGGACAGTGTCACGACCCTGAACCCCCGAATCTAGCCGTTCCCCCTCGCCGGTCTGTGCATACCCTGCCGGGTCCGTCGTTAGGCTGAGGAAGTGATAGATCTGCGTATCCTGCGACACGACCCCGAGAAAGCCCGCGAAGCACAACGTCGCCGAGGCACTGCCCCGGAGCTGATCGACGAGATCTTGTCCGCTGACGAGGCCCGCCGCTCGGCGATTGCCGGCTACGAGCGGCTGCGCGCCGAACAGAAGACGCTCGGCAAGCAGGTGGCCCAAGCCAGCGGCGCTGACCAGACGGACAACAAGGCCGAGCTACTCGAACGCAGCAAGGCATTGTCTGTCGAGGTCAAGCGGGCTGACACGGCTCAGGCTGAAGCCGAGACCAGATTCCAGGACACGATGCTGCAGCTACCCAACCTGGCTTCGCCGGAGGCGCCGGCGGGAGGCGAGGACGATTACGTCGTACTCGAGCACGTGGGGGAGACGCGAGACTTCGCAGCCGAGGGCTTCCAGCCTCTCGACCATCTTGAGCTCGGCAAGCGGCTGGGCGCGTTCGACATCGAGCGGGGCGTTAAGGTCTCAGGTGCCCGCTTCTACTACCTGACCGGTGTCGGTGCGATGCTCGAGTTGGCATTGGTTCAGATGGCGATGGAACGCGCTCAAGAGTCCGGCTTCACCCCGATGATCCCGCCGGCCTTGGTCAAGCCGCACGCCATGGCTGGCACGGGTTTCCTCGGCCAGGCCGCCTCCGACGTCTACCATCTTCGCGACGACGACTTCTACCTGGTCGGCACCTCAGAGGTGCCGCTTGCGGCCTACCACAGCGACGAGATCCTCGACGTACAGACTTTGCCGCGACGTTACGCGGCGTTCAGCCCGTGCTACCGCAAGGAGGCAGGCTCCTACGGCAAGGACACCCGGGGCATCTTCCGGGTGCACTGGTTCGACAAGGTCGAGTTGTTCACCTACACCACTGTCGAGGAGTCGTATGCCGAACATCAGCGGCTGCTGCTGTGGGAAAAGGACTGGCTGGTTTCGTTGGAGCTCCCGTTTCGAGTCATCGACACGGCTGCCGGTGACCTCGGCATGTCGGCAGTCCGCAAGTTCGACTGTGAGGCCTGGATACCTACCCAAGGCAAGTACCGCGAACTCACTTCGACGTCGAACTGCACCGAGTTCCAGGCCCGTCGACTGGGAGTGCGCGGTAGGTCGGAGGACGGCATCAAGCCGCTCGCCACGTTGAACGGCACCGCCTGCGCGATCCCGCGCACGATCGTCGCGCTGCTGGAGAACCACCAGCAGGCCGATGGCTCTGTTCAAGTGCCGAAGGTGCTGCGGCCCTATCTGCAAGGGCGCGAGACGCTCGCTCCGATCGCGTGAGCCCAGCCGTCGAGCCCGAGCCGCTTCCCGCCGCCGCCGCCGACGGGTGGCGTCCTGGCTTGTTGGCGCTCGACATCGACGGCACGCTGGTCGACGCGTGCGAGTACGCCACCCC
>JACCZJ010000155.1 GCA_013696065.1 Nocardioidaceae bacterium | reverse complement strand
GTCATCGCCTACGAATTTCCATTCGCAGTGATGCTACGCCAGCGTTCACTGAAGTGTCCCTCTGGGAGAACGGGGTTGAACGCAGTGGAGCACCTGTCGGGCAGCCAGCCCAGGTAACCAGGTTTGCGCGCTCGACGAACCCTGGTCACCTGTCCATGGTGACCACTGCCGAGGGTATCGAGCTGTCCGTCCCGCTTCCGCGGTGCGGCACCTGCCACGTGGCCGTCTGGGCGTCCTGGCCTGTCCCGGAGCCACACTGGAGGAGCCGCGGCTTGTCAGCCTCCCCGGGTGATAGCCACGCGACTTGGTGGCTAGCCGTCAAGAACTAGGGCGGTAAGGGCCTTGCCGTCCCTGCCGCTTTCGTCATGAGCAAGATCCGGTCATCAAGCACGGGCAGTGCTGAGGCCGGACCCGGCTCGGTGTGTCGCAGCGGCGGGCCTCCAGATCGGACAGCACCGCTCCCTCACGCCACACCCCCGGGACCGAGATCCCGATTGTGATCTGCGGCGGTGGCTGCGATGACTTCGCCAGCCATCCTCGGTGATACGGCCGGCCGGCCGCTGCCGCCAGATGGTGGACTAACCAACCCCAGGGACATGTCAACGAGGACTGCGGGTGGACCACCAGTCGAGTAGCTCCGCGCGGGCACGCTCCTCGCCGAGGGGTCCGTGGTCCATACGCAGCTCGAGCAAGAAGCGGTACGCCTCACCCACCACGGGGCCTGGTTCTATCTCGAGCAGTTCCATGATTTGTTGGCCGTCGAGGTCAGGGCGGATGGCGGCGAGCTCCTCCTCGGCGGAGAGCTTGGAGATCCTCAGCTCCAGTTCGTCATACGTGCGTCGCAAGCGCTCAGCCTTGCGACGGTTGCGGGTCGTGCAGTCAGCACGAGTCAAGATGTGCAGCCGGTCGAGCAACGGTCCAGCGTCTCGGACATAGCGCCGAACAGCGGAGTCCGTCCACTCACCTGAGCCGTAGCCATGGAAACGGAGGTGCAGTTCGACCAGCTTGGCCACGTCGTCGATCTGGTCGTTAGAAAACCTCAGCGCCCGCATCCGCTTTTTCGTCATCTTGGCTCCTACCACGTCGTGGTGGTGGAAGGTCACCGTGCCGTCCCCGGCAAACTGCCGGGTGCGCGGCTTGCCCACGTCATGCAGCAAGGCGGCCAGCCGGGTGACCAGGTCAGGTCCGCCGTCAGCTAGGCGCGGCTCCAACGACATGGCCTGTTCCAGCACGGTGAGCGAGTGCTCGTAGACGTCCTTGTGGCGGTGATGCTCGTCGCGTTCCAGCCGCAAAGCGGGGAGCTCGGGCAAAACCTGCTCGGCCAGCCCGGTTTCGACCAGCAACATGAGCCCAAGCCGTGGCTGATCAGCCAGCACCAGCTTCACTAGCTCGTCTCGCACCCGCTCAGCCGACACGATGGCGAGCCGGGCTGCCATCGAACGCATCGCCGCTACGACGTCTGGTGAGACCGTAAAGGCAAGCTGGGCCACGAATCGAGCAGCGCGCATCATCCGCAACGGGTCGTCGGTAAAGGACTCCTCCGCCGTGGATGGGGTGCGGATCACCTTGTTCTGGAGGTCACCCAAACCTCCAAACGGATCTATGAACTCCCGCTCGGGCAGCGACAGAGCCATCGCATTGACGGTGAAGTCACGTCTCCTCAGGTCACCGACCACGTTGTCGCCAAAGGCCACCTCGGGTTTGCGCGACGTCGGAGCGTACACATCTGAGCGATACGTGGTGATCTCAAGCTGCCACTGCCCGGCTCGGGCACCGATCGTGCCGAAGTCGCGGCCGACATCCCACTGCGCATCAGCCCACCCAGCGAGGCAGCTTTCGGTGTCGTCCGGGTGAGCTGACGTGGTGAAGTCCAGATCCGTGCCCAGCCGCCCCAACAAGGCATCGCGCACCGAGCCTCCCACCAGCGCGATCGCATGGCCCTGGTTGGTGAACCTCGCTCCGACCTCGTCGATGACGGGGGTGGCCTTCACGAGTTCACGCACTGCGGCCTGCTGGACGTCGCTGAGGGATTGCTGAGGAGACACGATGCACCACTGTAAGAGCAGGCTTGGTCGCCGACCTCACCGGTTAGCATTCAATCCGTGACAATCCAGCGCGAGAGCCCTCGGTGATGCCTGCTCATCGCCGACTCATCGCATCCCTTGCTGCTGTCACTGCTGCGTCATTCATCGCAGCTCTCGCGCCAGGCGTAGGTATGTCGACAGACGCCGCCGCTGCCTCCGCGCCTCATCGAGACGCCGGGGCCAGCCCCCTCACAGTCAGCCCCCTCACAGTCAGCCCCGCCACGGCCCGCACCGCCACAGGAGTACTCCGCGCCACTCATGAGCCCGTCAACAACGGCTTGAGGGTCACCATCGACGATTTGTCGTCGATCGCCATCGAGCCGGAAGAGCCGCTCGAGCTATCGGGGGTCGTCAGCAACACGGGTGATCTCCGTTGGCGTGACGCTCAGGTGTATCTCACGATGACGGCCGAACCCGCCATCTCCAAATCCGGTCTCGACGCCTTCACCTCAATCGAAGGCGGCTTCGGCAGCCCGGTCGAGAGGCTAGGACTGTTCGACGAGATCGGCGCTGTGCGCCCTGGCGAACCCAAGCCATACTCCTTGTCAGTGCCTTTCAGGCAGCTACCGATCAATCAAACGCCCGGTGTCTATCACGTCGGCGTCATCGTTTTGGCGAGCAATCGCGATGGCCGCGACGCCGTGGCCGACGCCCGCGCGGACACCGTGATGCCGCTGCTTCCAGAGGCCGCTGCCGGCGCGAAGCCGGTGCGCACAAACCTGTTGACCCTATTGCCACTGAGCGCCCTGGTGAGTCGGCACGCAGACGGGGCCTTCACCGACGACTCGCTCGCTGCGGCCGTTTCGGAGGGCGGGCGACTGCGCAACGTGTTGGACTTCGCTGCCTCCGCGCCAGCGAACACCCTGGACTTGGTCGTGGACCCAGCCGTACTCGACGCCTGCCAAGACATCGCCGGCGGCTATGTCATCCGTACTGGCCGCGGCCAGGGCGCGATCGACACCGAAGGCGACGCCGACAGTAGGGGTGCGGCCGCCGACTGGCTCGCCGACCTCGAGACGATCGCGCAGCGTCAAGGTATGACGCTGTCCCCCTGGGGCAGCCCAGCCTCGAGTGCGCTGGCTGACGCCGAGATACCGGCTGTCATCGAGGCCGCAGTGCTCGCGGGGCAAACTTTCGCCGCAGAGGCAAACCTCAGCGCTGCCATCACCAACTGGCCGATCAAGGGCCTGACGACCCGGGCCGGTCTCGCCCGGACGCGCTCCGCCGGTGCGGTTGTCTCGGTGGTGTCGCAGCTGAGCCTGCCGGCACTGCGAGACAACGCCCTCGATCCCGACAGATATCCACCCGCGCAGGTCACGCTCGGCACAGTCGACGGTCCGCTGACCGCTCTCGTGACTCGAAGGGACATCGGTGGCGTAACTTTCACCTCGCGCGTCGACCTGCTTGAGCTGCGGCAGGCCGTGGCCGCAGAGGCAACCGTCAGGGCGCTCAACTCGTCTCGCGCCCAGACATCCGTGCTGGCGGCACCGTCCAATTGGAATCCTGCGAGCAATGCCTCTGCTCAATTCGGATCGCTGTATGACTTTGCGACCGTGTCGCCGACGAGCCTTCCCGATGCACAGATCGTGAGCGCCCCTTATGCGGGACCTGTCCGACTCCCCAAGAACGCACCGTCGGGCTTTCCCGCAGAACTGGTCGAAAGCATCGCCGGTCTACGCAGCGCAGGTCGGGTCTTCGTGGACCTGTTCACCGAGCAGCGCCGGGTGTCGCTGGAGTTCGACCGAGAGCTCGCCAGTGCCGGTTCCGCCTGGTGGCAGCAGCATCCCAACCGGGCAACCTGGCTGAATACGAGCTCGAAACGCGACAAGGTGGCTCAAGTGGGCAAGGTCACCATCGCCGGAGCGTCTTTCGTCACCCTTTCGAGCGAGTCGGGAAGATTCCCACTCACGGTCACCAACGGGCTCGACATCTCGGTGACCGTCATCGTCGAGGTGGTGGCACAAGATCCTGCCTTTCAGATCGAGCCGCTCAAACCGATCGTGCTCGAGCCAGGCCGGCAGCGTGATGTGGAGGTGGTCACTCGCGCCGAGGGCTCGGGTCTGACAGCCGTAAGAGCGAGGCTGTCGACGGCGAACGAGCGGCCATTCGGGCGGCCGGTCAACTTTGACCTGCGAGCGACTCAAATCGGCTTGCTCATCTGGGTCGTGTTCGCCCTCGCCGCCTCGGTGATCGTCGTCGCCTCCGGTCTGCGCATCTACCGCCGGGTCCGCACCGCGGGGTTCAGGCCACGCGGGGAGCAGCCCACATGAGCGCCGAACCGGGTGGCGCGACGCAGGCAACCAGCCTGCTCTCCTCGAGCCTCGTCATGGCCGCGGGTACGACGATCTCGCGCCTCACTGGGTTTGTCCGAGCCGGACTCCTCGCGGCAGCTATTGGGATGGCGCAGCACGCGGATGTCTTCCAGATCGCGAACACCATCCCCAACAGTCTCTACATCCTGGTCGCGGGCGGTGTCTTCAACACCGTCTTGGTGCCTCAACTGGTCCGTGCCATCAAGTCCGACGCCGACGGCGGCGACGCCTATGCCAGCCGCATCGTCACCTTGGGGGCGCTCGTCCTCGGTGGGGTGACGGCCATGCTGGTACTCCTCGCGCCACAGCTGCTGAGTCTGATGGTCGATGACTCCCTGTATGACAACCCGGCCACACGCCAGTCCCTCATCGACTTTGCCCGCTGGTGCCTGCCGCAGATCTTCTTCTACGGCACCTTCGTGCTGATCGGGCAAATCCTCAATGCCCGTGGGCGTTTCGGGCCGATGATGTGGGCGCCGATCGCAAACAACCTTGTGTCCATCGCCGTCATCGTGACCTATCTGCTGTTGTACGCCGGAGAGCCGGCCAGCGGAGGCTACACCCAGTCACAGGAGCTACTCCTCGGCTTGGGCTCCACCGTGGGGATCGCCGTGCAAGTAGCGATCCTCGTCCCCTACTTGCGAGCGAGTGGATTCTCCTACCGTCCGCGCTTCGACTTTCGTGGCACCGGGCTAGGCCATACCCTGCGGCTCGGCTCCTGGACCGTCGGCATGGTCGTGGTCAACCAGCTGGCGTTCTATGTCATGGTTCACCGCGCGAGCGCGGGTGCAGCAGCAGAATCCGGCTACACCGTGTACGGGAATGCCTTCTTGCTGACGCAGGTGCCGCACTCCATCATCACCGTCTCGTTGGCCACGGCCGCCGTGCCTCTCATGTCCCGACTGGCCGCGGACTCGCAGCTGAGCGCCGTCGCGACTGAGATGTCTAACACCCTGCGGCTGGCGCTTGCCGTCATCGTCCCCTTCGCTGCGCTTTTGAGCGTCCTCAGTGGCCCCATAGCGGTGCTGCTCTTCAGCTATGGCGCCGCCCAGGGTGACACGGGTCCACTCGGTCATACCCTCGTCGCTTTTGCCCCCGGCATGGTCGTGTTCTCGATCCACTACCTCGCCCTGCGTGGTTTTTACGCCCTCGAGGACACCAAGACCACCTTCTTCATCCAATGCGTGATTTCGGCCACCAACATCGCCCTGGCCATCGGCCTGACGCAGCTGGTCGCCCCTCGGCAAACCGCGCCGGCCCTTGCGGCGGCCTATGGCGCGTCATATCTGGTGGGGGCACTCGTCTCTATTCATGTGTTGACGGGCAAGCTCGGTGGGCTCGGAAGGCGTGAGCTTTCCACATATCTGCTTCGTGTGTTGTGCGCAGCTCTGACGGCGGCGGCTCTTGCCTGGTTGTCCGTGTTCGGTCTGGAGCGGCTCGGTCTCGAAGGAGACAATGGAAACAAGGCTGATGCGATGGTGATCTTGGCGGTGGGTGGACTGGTAGGCCTCGGCAGCTACGTCGTCCTAGCCCGGATGCTGCGCATCAACGAGATCGCCTCGATGGTTCGGCTCGTTGCTGCGCGCGGCAGGCGCGGTTGAGAGATGGAAATCAAACGACAATGCGACTCCGATGGTGGGCAGGTGTCCACGAGGCAGACCACAGATACGACGAATGCACCCGCATCGGTGTTTACGATGAGACCATGAACATGGCGTAGCGAGCTGCCGACTTTAGCCCAGTTGGCGTCGCCACCCCGGCACCACGAAATACAACGTCACGCACGCAACATCCGACGACGAGCGTCGACAGGAGCGCAAAGACCATGGGATCGCATCTAGTCGAGCCCGGCTCTGTGCTTGACGACCGGTATGTCGTTGAAGACCT
Organism: Nocardioidaceae bacterium; assembly: GCA_013696065.1. Taxonomy (GTDB): domain Bacteria; phylum Actinomycetota; class Actinomycetes; order Propionibacteriales; family Nocardioidaceae; genus JACCZJ01. The sequence continues at coordinate 1,950 of JACCZJ010000155.1, read as the reverse complement.
GCTGGCGCAAGAGGGCCAGTCTGAGTCATGGCGAGCGCGTGACCGGATCTTGGCGCGGTCCGTGGTCCTACATATCTTGCCGAGCTCATCGGCGCATGCGACGGAGCTGATCGCTTGCGGCAAGCGTGCTTCCCGCGTGGCGGATCCTCGCGTGTTGCAGGTCTTCGATGCCATCGACGATGGCGAGTTGAGCTACCTGGTGCGGGAATGGGCGACCGGTCAATCGCTCGACTTGATCCTCGCAGACGGTCCGCTCTCGGCTCGCAAGGCCACCTGGCTGATGCGTGAGGTGGCCGCAGCCGTGGTCAAGGCTCACCGAACTGGGCTCCCTCATGGTCGCCTCGTGCCGGACGCCGTAGTCCTGACCGAGTTCAGTGGCGTCAAGATCATGGGGCTGGGCACATCGCTGCCACTGCGTGGAAACCAGCTGCCAGGCGACCCCGAACTCGCTGACACTGTCGCTCTCGGGCGCCTGCTCTATGCCTGTCTCACGGTGCGCTGGCCAGGCGGCTCACTCGGGCGCCTGCCCGCAGCCCCGACGGAGCACGGCCGGCTGCTCCGGCCCCGGCAGGTTCGCGCAGGGGTGCCGCGCTCTCTCGATGCCGTGTGCGACCGCGTCCTTACGGACCACTCCCGCTATGGCGAACCCATCACCAGTGCAGTGGAGTTCAAGGCGCAGCTCACAGAGATCCTGACCGAAGAGGGTGTGGCGACCAACCCAGGTGTCAACTTCATCGCCACGCCGAGCGTGGCCGTGGGCTCGACGGCTTTGCGTGCCCCGGGCGTCATGCCGCGCGACACCGATGGTCCGGTCACGGGTGAGCAGCCGATCTACGCCGATTCACCCGCTACCGACGAGTCCCCCCTGCGTCGCACGCTGTTTTGGTCGGTGGTCTTGATGCTGGTGGTGGGCGCGGTGCTGCTTGCCTATCTTGTCGGTCAACAAGGTGCGGGCGCCCAAGGCCGTGCGCCCGCTCCGAGCTCCAACTCATCCGGGTCGAACCAGTCGGCCACCCCACCGAAAACCATCGCTATCCAGGCAGCGGATGACTTCGATCCCCAAGGCGTCGACGGAGAGAACTCAGACCTGGTGCCGCTGGCGATAGATGACGATCCCACCACCGCCTGGAAGACCGTCCTCTACGAGAACAATCCCGAGCTTGGTGGCCTCAAGTCCGGGGTCGGTCTGCTGCTCGACCTCGGACAGCTCGAACAGGTCAGCGACGTGAAGGTGGGGCTGGGCGGCGACGGCACCAGCCTCGAACTGCGCGCGGCTCCTCCGGCGTTTGCCGCCGGCCCCAGCAGCGCGGTCGAAGACTACGAGGTGGTGGGCTCGGTCGAGCTGGCCGGCGATCGTGCCGAGTTTGCGCTCGACAAGCCGGTCCGGACTCGGTTCCTCCTCGTCTGGCTGACGTCGCTGCCCAGCGAAAGCGCTGACACCTACCAAGGGAGGGTTTCCGACATCGAGGTTCTCGGGTGACCGAGCTCCCCGAGAAAAGCGACACCGATCTTCTGAAGGCTCATGTCGACGGCGACCCCGATGCTTTTTCCGAGCTGGTCCGTCGCCATCGCGACCGGCTGTGGGCGGTCGCCTTGCGTACGACGGGAGACCCCGAAGACGCCGCCGATGCCTTGCAAGAGGCCCTGCTCTCGGCCTTCCGCCGCGCTGAAAGCTTCCGTGGCGACGCGCAGGTGACGACGTGGCTGCACCGGATCGTCGTCAACGCCTGCCTGGATCGACTGAGGCGTCGCACCTCCAAACGCACGGAGCCATTGCCCGACGAGGACGACCGAGCTGCCATCCTGGCGGCGCCACAAAGCGTTGACGACTCCGTCGAGGTCGCCGAACGACGCGCAGACGTGTTCGCCGCACTCGCCGAGCTGAACAGTGAGCAACGTGCGGCGCTGGTGCTCGTCGACATGGAGGGCTACTCGGTCGATGAGGCGGCG
>JACCZJ010000138.1 GCA_013696065.1 Nocardioidaceae bacterium | reverse complement strand
GGGCAAGGCGGACGGCCTCAGCCCGGAACTCGGGCGGGTATGGTGGCTTGGGGTTCGGCACGTGGACTCCCTCTTCTGGGGCTCGACGCCCCAACTGTTGGGTGTCCACGAAACCGGGTCAACTTCAGCTGATCATGCGCACGCCGCATTGACGGGCTGGGAACGATGACACCCATGCCAGAGAGCACAAGCACCCCACAGATCTGCCGTTACGCCGATCTGGCCGAGGCGATACGCCGCGCACCAGCGCGCTGCGGACGGGTTCGCCTGGTCGCGATCGATGGTCCCGGCGGTGGCGGCAAGACCGTCTTGGCTGAGCGGCTCGCCCGAAGCCTGGGTGGTGTCCCGATCGTCCACACCGACGACTTCGCAGCCTGGGAGAACCCGCGCGCCTGGTGGGGCCGCCTTGAGCACGACGTCCTCGTGCCCCTCGAACGAGGCGAGCCGGTGCGCTACCGCGCCTATGACTGGTCGCGGCGCCGCCTCGGCGATTGGCGCCAGCCCCCCGCCAGCGATGTCGTGCTGCTCGAGGGAGTTTCCTCTGCTCGCCGGGCCGTCGCGGATCGCTTGAGCCTGGCGATCTGGGTTGAGACGCCGATGGGTGAGCGACTGGCCCGCGGGCTCGAGCGTGACGGTCCGGCGATGCGCCCGCAGTGGGAGCGGTGGATGGCCGAGGAAGAGGCTCATTACGCGCTGGACGGTGCGCAGGATCGGGCCGATGTCATGGTCGATGGGGCACCATCGGTTCCCCACGACCCGGAGACCGAGTACGTCGAGCTTCGCGCGCGCCGCCCCGGATCGTGATGCCATTGCCGGCGCCACCCGCCGCGTGAGCGATGGCCGGCTGGGAGTCCCGCCGGGCTGCTTGCCCGAAGCGACATTGCGGATTGGGTAAGAAACATCGGGAGTGGGTCAGCTTGAAGAGGGGGCCGGACAGGAGAGAGAGCACGACGCCAGTAGTAGCGGCTGCGTGAGCGACCGGACGGTTCACGAGATCGGAGCACGGTCGCAGCAGGGGGGTGCGTCGCTCGGACAGCGCCTGGTCGGCCGACTCGCGACTCAGGCCGGCTACTCGTCCGCGGTAATGCGTTCCAGCGTTCGATGGCCCATCAGGCTCATGGCCGGATTGCTCTCGACGTAGTACCAGACAGCCCCCATCGCCTGTTCGAAGGCCCACGCCTTGCCGCGCGCCCACTCGAGTTCGCCGCACCCAAGATGGTCACGGAGCACTTGCCGACAGACAGCTTCGAGGAGATGCCAAGCACCCACGAGATCCAAGGCAGGGTCAGCCGGTCCCAGGCCGCCCACGTCCAGGATCCCGGCCAAACGCCCGTCGGCGACGAGCACATTGCCGGGAATCAGGTCACCGTGGGTCATCGTGTCGTCGGCTTCGCCGCGCGGAAGCTCCCGCAGTGCACTCCACATCCTGCGAAGCCGCGGTACGTCCAGCAGCTGTTCACTGTGCTCGAAGCAGGTCTCCATCCACGCGTCGTGGGATCGCAAGTCGCCTCCCCGGCCTCTCCCGTTGAACACCCTGCCGCGAGGGTCGATTGCGCGTACCTTCAGGATGAACTCGGCCAAGTCGTCTGCGAACGCGACGGAGACGCCCGGGTCTTCCTCCGTGGCCACCACTCCGGGCAACCAGGTTTGAATCGACCATGGGAGCGGGTAGCCCGCCCCGGGTTCGCCCAGCGCGACGGGCTCGGGCGTCGGGAACCGGGTGCGACCGAGCAGCTCGCGCGCCGCGTTCGCCTCGGCCTCTAGCCACTGTCGCGTCGCTTCGACGTCGTGAGGTTCTAGCGGGAACCGGGCAGCCAACTGATCGCCAACGCGAAATATGGCATTGACTGTCCCCTGCGAAGCGATCTCCCTGATCTGCAGGGCCCGCCACTCGGGGAACTGCTCATCCACCAATTCGCGCACCGTCTCAACGGAAACGGTCAGCTGATCTGCATGCATGGCCACACTCTGAGCATCACGCGTTTCGATCTTGACCGCAATCTCCTCTCCATCCCGCATGAGCGAATCGACGGACGAACGTCCGGGCATCGGCTATGTCCGGTTAGCCGGAAGGCACATGATTCCATCGGGCGCTGTGTCCGCGCGGATCGCAAGCACCCTTATCAGCACCCTTATGGAATCGCGCCATGCGACCCAAAGCCGCTCATCGAGCGTAAATCGCGCCACGTTGGCACGATTGACGCGGAGTTCCCGCGCATCCGGTATGCGGTACCAAGTCTCATCTACACAGCCGCGTGCTCAAATCGAGCCGATATCGGACCGTGAGCTGCCAGTAAGCACCCTTATCCGCACCCTTACGCCGTCGGCTCAGGAGGGTCGTCTCGAGCCGCTGCCAGTATGGCCATCGCTCTTCGCGCAGTGTTCTGAGAGCCGTAGCCGTACTCAGATCGGGTCGTTAGGCGCTGGATTGCCAACAGGCGGCTCTCGGAGCCCCGGCGTGTTCCTTCACCCGATCGCACACTCTGCTGCGGTACCACCCAGTTCGAGAGCCACCTTCGGGTGGCTCATGTGTTTCGTCTCGGTCTGCGAATCCAGATGGCTGGGTCAAGATGCCGCTTCAGGACGAGAGCGTCTCGCAGCGTCTTGGGCAGCCGCTCAGCCTCATCTATCCGTTTCATGACATCGGTATTTTTTCAACTCTTCAAATGTCGTCCCGGCGCGGCGAGGCGGCGGCTGTATCGGCCGCCCGCGGGTGGCGCGCCTGATGCGGGCGTCAGATGGGGGTAAGTGGCGGCGCCGTCTGGTTCGGAATCGGTGGCGCGTCCGACGATAGGGATGGTTGCTAGCGCGGCCCCGTCACGTACCGGGGATGTGGATGGAATGCGGCGCCTGCCTAGGCGAGAGCGGCCAAAAGTGATCGGCCCTGCGCCCTGAACCCTTATCTGAACCCTTATGCGAGCTGTCCCATGTGTCCCATGCGTCCCGTGGAGTCGTTTCTGAACCAGATTGGGACGCATGGGACGATTCGACAAGCATCCGGTATGCGGTACCAAAATAGGACGAACAGGCCCGACCCACGCTCGGATCGGGCCCTTCTACTGTTCTAAATGGTCCGGCTGAACCCTTATCGTGCACGAGCTGCGTCGAGTGGTTGCGGCGCGAGGCGCTGTTGTCCCAGGGACCGTCGGAACGGCCTCAACGCACGCCACGACTGCTACTTGCCGTGACGGTCATATAACCGTGTGGGTATACTGGGCCTCGTGACCTCGACGTTCGATATCGTGGCGGAGCCTACGCGACGGCGCATCCTCGACGCGCTGCGCGAGCGGCCGCGATCGGTGGGTGAGCTGG
>JACCZJ010000070.1 GCA_013696065.1 Nocardioidaceae bacterium | reverse complement strand
GAGCGGTTGGCACTCGGTGCGTATACCGAAATGGGAGTCATCGCGTCGGAGCTCGGTGAAGACGATCTGGCGACGGTTCTCTTCGGACACCTACGTCGCGACGAGGCAGCCCATCTCGGCTATTACCGCACCTACGCCCGCCGGCTACGCGCGAACCTGGCCCCATGGCAGCTCCCTTTTACGCGAGCGATAATCGTCCACACCTACGCCCCAGTAGGAGCGGGCGACAGAAGGGACAAAGCGCTCTGCGGTCGAGCACTTGCTGCTCTCGAGGACGACCCCGACAACCCGAGCGCAGCGGCACTGTTGCAAACGATCGCCGACGAACTACTCGCGCGTCCGGGGCAGACGCTGCCACCGTTTGTCGCCAAGTCATTGCGGAAATGCGTCGACTCGGCTCGGGACGAGGGGGCTCCCGGCGTCGAAATCCGTGCTCGACGATTTACGAAACGTTTGCGCGTCGCGCGACCCTTGGCTACGTTGCGGATGACGGCGAACAGCGGGCACTCGCCCGCATCTTGAGGGGGAGAGGTCAATGAGGACACGTTCATGGCTGGCCATCGCACTGGTGGGGGGCCTGGCAGTCGCCGGGTCGGCCGCCTCCGGCGCACTCGCGAAGTCACCGCAAAGCGCCGAGGTCGTGGAGTTGTCGCTACTCGACAACTCGATCAAGGGTGGCAAGAACGAGGCCGCGGCCACGTGGATCGAAGACACCTTGATCCCGGCGTTCGAGGCGGAGATGGAAGCGGCGGGTACGCCGGTGAACGTCACGTTCGAGGGCCGCGGCGTCGACGACGAGGACTACAAGTCACAGCTGGCCCTCGACATCGGCGCTGGCGAGGGTCCCGACGTCTTCTCGATGGACGGCATCTGGGTCGGTGAGTTCGCGACCGCCGAGTACATCATGCCGCTCGCCGACATCGTCGGCCCGGAGGTCGAGGAGTGGGATGGCTGGGCGCAGATCAACGAAGCGATCCAGGCCAACGGGATGTTCGACGGCGCCCGCTATGGCGTGCCCCAGGGCAGTGACGGCCGGGTGATCTACTTCAACAAGGAACTGTTCGAGCAGGCGGGACTACCTGCCGATTGGCAGCCGGCCACGATGGAAGAGGTGCTGGAGGCGGCCCGCGCCCTCAAGGAAGCGCTCCCCGATGTGATCCCGATCCAGCTCAATGGCGGCGTGGCGATGGGCGAAGCGACAACGATGCAGGGTGCGCTGCCGCTGCTCGCCGCCGCCGGCGCACCGGTGTACGACGAGACGACCGGCCTGTGGACCGGCGCCACGCCCGAGATGATCGAGATGCTGGGCACCTACGCAACGATCTACGGCGACGAAGCACTCGGTGACGTCGAGATGCAGCTCCTTCAGGACGGCCGCGACGCCTCGTTTGAAGGCTTCGCCAACGGTGAGATCGGCATGCTGATCGAAGGCGACTACTTGTGGCGTTCAGTCATCAACCCGGAAACTGGCAACTTCCCGATGGCGACCCGCGACGAGGCGGTCGGTTGGGCCATGATTCCGGCGTACGAGGCGGGCGGAGCGCTCGGTGGTTTCGACGGTGCGTCGATGTCCGGTGGCGGCGTGTGGGCGATCGGCGCCAACACCGAACACCCTGCCGAGGCGTGGGCGATGCTCGTATTCATGAACTCGGCCGAACAGGTCACTGCTGGCCTCAGCGGCCAGGCGCGAATCACGGCTCGGGACGACGTCAACGCCGAAGTGTTGACTGGCGACCCACTCCTTTCGTACATGGCCGAGGAAATCCTCCCGGTCACGCATTACCGCCCAGCCTTGGCTGAGTACCCGACGGTGTCGATTGCGCTCCAAGAAGCGGTCGAAGCGGTGGTGAGTGGCGCATCGCCGGAGGACGCCGCCGCCGACTACCAGGCTGCGCTGGAAGAAATCGTTGGTGCCGACGCAGTGAACGGTGGCTGACACTCTCGTTCCTGAGGGTCAATCCGGCATTCCTGAGGGTCAATCCGGCATTCCTGGCGGTCAATCAGGCGTTCCTGAGGTTCAATCAGGGCGCCGCCGGAGTCGCAACTCCGGTGGCGCCCTCTTTGGCAAGCGCGGGGGGCTGGGGTTCGTCGCCCCGGCTGGTGCGCTCGTCGCCGTCTTTCTCGTCGTCCCCGCGCTGTGGACGCTCTATCTCGGCCTCACCAATCGCACGCTCTTCGGAGCGCGGGCGATCCGTCCCGAGTTCGTCGGTTTGGACAACTACCGCGACGCCATCGATGACGAGAGGTTCTGGCGTTCGCTGGCCATCACGCTGCGGTACGTGCTTGGTTCGGCCATCATCGGCCAAGCCGTGCTCGGTTTCACATTGGCCTGGATGTTCCGGACATGGCAGACGTGGGTCCGCCGGGCGCTCGAACTGGTCGTCGTCTTCGCGTGGATCATCCCGGGCTCGGTCGTTGCCTATCTGTGGCGGGCCTACCTCGCAGAAGAAGGCACCCTCAACCTGCTGCTGCCGCTCAACCCGCGTTGGCTCATCGACCACGAGTTGCT
>JACCZJ010000129.1 GCA_013696065.1 Nocardioidaceae bacterium | reverse complement strand
GAGGAGCGGTTGCGCGACTCACCCAAGACGGTGTTGTTCGTGAGTCACGATCGGGAGCTGATGGCCAACGCCGCGACCCGAGTCGTCACGGTCGAGCTCGGCGCAGCGGGTAACACGGTGTGGACACGCCCTGGCGGCTTTTCGACATACCACCAGGCTCGTCGCGACCGATTCGCTCGGCTCGAGGAGCTACGGAAACGGTGGGACGAAGAGCATGCCAAGCTCCGGGCGCTGATGCTCATGTACAAGCAGAAGGCGGCCTACAACTCCGACATGGCGTCGCGGTACCAGTCGGCGGTCACTCGGCTGCGTCGCTTCGAGGATGCCGGGCCTCCGGAGAACCAACCCCGCGAGCAGCAGGTGAAGATGCGTCTCAGAGGCGGCCGCACCGGCAAGCGCGCCGTGATCTGTGAGGGTCTGGAGCTGACCGGCTTGATGCGGCCGTTCGATCTCGAGGTCTGGTACGGCGAACGGGTGGCCGTGCTGGGCTCGAACGGGTCGGGCAAGTCGCATTTCTTGCGTCTGCTGGCCGCTGGAGGCTCCGACCCCGATGTCGAGCACCGCCCCGTGGGGGAGGCGGTGATCAAGCCCGTGGAACACGCGGGACGCGCTCGTCTCGGCGCACGGGTGCGTCCGGGTTGGTTCATGCAGACCCATGAGCACCCGGAGCTGCTCGGGCGGACGTTGCTCGAGATCCTGCATCGCGGCGACGCCCACCGAGCCGGTATGCCGAGAGAGCAGGCGGCGCGCGCGCTGGACCGCTACGAGCTGGCCCATGCCTCTGAGCAGAGGTTCGAGTCGTTGTCGGGGGGACAGCAGGCCAGGTTGCAGATTCTGCTGCTCGAGCTGTCAGGGGCGACGCTGCTGCTGCTCGACGAGCCTACCGACAACCTCGACGTCGAGTCGGCGGAGGCGCTGGAGGAGGGTCTGGAGAGCTTCGACGGGACTGTCATCGCGGTCACCCACGACCGGTGGTTTGCGCGCGGCTTCGATCGGTTCTTGGTCTACGGAGCGGACGGATCAGTCTACGAGTCCGACGGACCCGTGTGGGACGAGGGCCGGGTCACGCGCGCCCGCTGAGCCGCCCGCAACAACAGGCCGTGTGTGACTGGAGTGTCGTTGGCGTGGCAACCGTAATCCAGTCACACACCCAAGCCACCCGCTCCGCCAGGGTGCTCAGCTCTGCTCCTCGACGGGCTCATCCGGCTTTGCCAGTTCGGCTCGCTTCTCAGCGAGGAGTCCGGTCATGGCCGAAAAGGTCAGAGCTTTGGCAACTGGCCCCCAGGCGCGAGGCCATTTCTTGCGGGCCACGACGGCCACCGCAGCGAAATAGATGCTCAAACACCAAGGACACGTGACGAGGTAGCTGACCTTGTGCCCGTCCTCGCCGCCCGGCTCACCGAAGCGTTGGAACACCAACCCGCGGAAATCTTCGCGGAGTTTGTCGTCCTTGATCAGCGTGGTGAGCCGGTATGTCGCAAGAAAGTCGTACGCCACCTCCATCAGGTCTTCGTCTTCGCGTGAAGTCCTGGCGGGGAGGGAGAGCCAAGTCATGGCGCGGCAGTACCCAACGCGAGTTGGGCGAACCATTGCCGCCGGGGCGTTACCCCCAACGCTCCGAAGCGGACACGAAGTCCAGACCGCGCTCGCCGGTGTAGATCTGCTGCGGTCGGGCGATCTTCTGCTCTTTGTCGTCGACCAGCTCGAGCCACTGGGCCAGCCACCCCGACGTACGCGGAATGGCGAACAGCACCGTGAACATCTCCGGCGGGAAGCTCAAGGCTTCATAGATCAACCCACTGTAGAAGTCGACGTTGGGATAGAGCTTGCGCTTGACGAAGTACTCGTCCTCCAGCGCGATCTTTTCGAGTTCGAGGGCGATCTTGAGCAGCGGATTGACACCCGTCACCTCGAACACGTCGTCGGCTGCCTTTTTGATGATCTGGGCGCGCGGGTCGTAGTTCTTGTAGACCCGGTGGCCGAAGCCCATCAGGCGCTCGTTGCCGTCCTTGACACCGCTGATGAAGTCGGGGATGGCGTCGACCGAGCCGATGCGGCGCAGCATCTTGAGCACCGCTTCGTTGGCGCCACCGTGCAGCGGGCCGAAGAGCGCGCCGATTCCGGCCGCCACGGCGGAGTAAGGGTCGACCTGCGAGGAGCCGACCGAGCGGACAGCATTGGTGGAGCAGTTCTGCTCATGGTCGGCGTGCAAGATGAACAACACCTCGAGCGCCCTCACCAGCCGCTCGTCAGCCTCGAACTTCTGTTCGCTCATCTTGAAGAGCATCGACAAGAAATTGGCGGCGTAACCAAGGTCGTTGTCGGGGTAGATGTAGGGCTTGCCTTGCGCGTGTCTGAATGCCCAAGCCCCGAGCGTCGGCATCTTGGCAATCAGCCGGACGACCTGAATGTGTCGCAGATGCGCGTCCGAGATGTTGCGGGACTCGGGGTAGAACGTCGACAAGGCGCCGACAGAGGCGAGCAGCATCCCCATCGGGTGTGCGTCATACCGGAATCCCTGCATGAAGCCCTTGACATTCTCATGCACGAACGTGTGGAACGTGATCTGGTGCTCCCAGGAGTCGTACTCCTCCTTAGAGGGCAATTCGCCATGGATCAGGAGATAGGCGACCTCGAGGTAGTTGGACTTTTCGGCCAATTGGTCGATCGGATAGCCGCGGTATTCGAGGATGCCTGTGTCGCCGTCGATGAAGGTGATCGCGGACCGACAGGACGCAGTGTTGACAAAACCTGGATCGTAGAGACGAAGTCCGGGCTCGTCTTCGGCGGTCTTGATCTTGCCGAGGTCGGAGCCGTGTACCGTGCCGTCGGTGATCGGGACGTCGTACTCCTTGCCCGTGCGATTGTCGCGGACGGTCAGAGTGGAATTGCCAGCGGATACGGAGTCGTCGGCCATGGTCGGCTCTCCTTGCAAGTTCGGGGCCTTGAGTCTCAGGCCGGCATCGCCTGGACGCTGCGACCGGGTCGGGCGCGCCATCCCACCATGACATGTCGGCGAGCATGGTGCACGGCGGGACCAACCTATCCCTTCTCCTGCCTGCTGAGAACTGCTGGGCCGCAGTGCACTGCCCGCTCGCCGGGGCGCACCGCCGTTTTGACCCTGATGGCCGAAGCCCGGTAGCCTGGGCGGTCGTTGTGCTTGTATGTCGATGGAGCCAACGACCCGTCAGGCGACGCGGCTTGTCTCACTCCTCAGCGGCTCTGTGTGACAGATGCCGGGTCGACCGGGCAGGTAGCCGACGAGATCACCGAATCGAACGAAGGTCAACGACCGTGCGGACGTACAGCCCGAAACCCGACGACATCACGCGTGAGTGGCATGTCATCGACGCGACTGACGTGGTGCTCGGACGGCTCGCCGTCCAGGCGGCCACCTTGCTGCGTGGCAAGCACAAGCCCACGTTTGCGCCCCACATGGACACCGGCGACTTCGTCATCATCGTCAATGCCGACAAGGTCGCACTGTCGAGCAACAAGCGCGAGACCAAGTTGGCCTACCGCCACTCCGGCTATCCGGGCGGCTTGTCGGCAATCAGGTATGGCGACTTGCTGGACAAGGATCCCCGCAAAGCTATCGAGAAGGCAGTGTGGGGCATGCTCCCCAAGAACCGCCTCAGCCGTCAGCTGCTCACGAAGCTCAAGGTCTACGCCGGCCCGAACCACCCGCACACTGCTCAGCAGCCGCGGGTTTTCGAGATCACCCAGATCGCGCAATAGCCGCCATGCAGCCAGTCCGCCCGCCATCCATCAGCAGTTCAGCTTGCAGGTTTGAAGTGAGGACCATCCGTGGTTGAGACCACCGAAACTGTCGTCGAAGAAGAGATCGACGCCCCCAGCGAGTACACCACCGAGAGTGCGCCGACGCCTGATGTTCCTGCCCGCAACGTGAACATCGCCGCTGCTGGTGCGACTGGTCGCCGCAAGGAGGCGGTGGCGCGCGTCCGCATCGTGCCCGGCAGCGGCACCTGGGTCGTCAACGGTCGCCCGCTCGAGGAGTACTTCCCCAACAAGCTGCACCAGCAGCTCGTCAACGAGCCTTTCGTCTTGACCCAACTCGTCGGTCAGTATGACGTCATCGCCCGCATCCATGGTGGGGGCTTGACCGGACAGGCTGGCGCATTGCGCTTGGGGGTCTCCCGTGCGCTCAACGAGACCGATGTCGAGGCCAACCGCCCCGCGCTCAAGAAGGCCGGCATGCTGACGCGTGACGCGCGCATCAAAGAGCGCAAGAAGGCCGGCCTCAAAAAGGCCCGCAAGGCTCCGCAGTACAGCAAGCGCTGACCCGTCTCGCCTGTGGCTCGCCTCTTCGGCACCGACGGGGTGCGTGGAGTCGCCAACGGCGAGCTCACGGCCGAGTTGGCTTTGCAGCTGGCTGCCGCGGCAGCACAGGTGCTGGGGCGGCCCCACGATCTCCTGGCAAAGCCCGGCGTCCGCGCTCTACATCGAGCTGTCGCCGTCGTCGGACGTGACCCTCGAGCGTCGGGCGAGTTCCTCGAAGCGGCTGTCGTAGCCGGTTTGGCGGCATCTGGCGTCGACGTTCGGCTCGTCGGGGTCCTGCCTACGCCTGGCGTGTCCTATCTGACTGCCGCTCTCGAGGCGGACTTCGGAGTCATGCTTTCGGCATCGCACAACCCGATGCCCGACAACGGCGTCAAGTTCTTGGCGCGTGGCGGATACAAACTCGACGATGCCGTCGAGGACGCCATCGAGGCTGCAATGACCAACCTGGCAGCACGGCCGCTGGGTGCAGGTGTCGGTCGCGTCAGTGAGATTCCTGATGCCGTCTCGACGTATGTCGAGCGTCTGACCAGCACCCTCGGCCAACGTCTCACCGGCCTCAAGATCGTGCTTGACTGCGCCCAAGGCGCCGCCTCCGAAGCCGCCCCGTTGGCGTTTGCTCGAGCTGGCGCTCAGGTGGAGCCGATCCACAACACCCCTTCGGGTCTCGACATCAATGACGGGTGCGGGTCAACGCATCTGGAGTCTCTGCAGGCTGCGGTCGTGGCTGAGGGCGCGAATGCGGGTTTCGCGTTCGACGGGGACGCCGATCGTTGCCTGGCGGTCGATGCGTCTGGAGCGATTGTCGATGGCGACCAGATCCTTGCCGTGCTGGCAGTGTCGATGCGAGAGGCAGGCGCCCTGGTTGACGACACTGTGGTGGCAACAGTCATGAGCAACCTCGGTTTCTTGATCGCGATGCAGGCCGCTGGTGTCCACGTCGTACAGGCCAAAGTCGGCGACCGTTATGTGCTCGAAGACATGAGGGCCGGAGGATTTTCGCTTGGCGGCGAACAGTCGGGCCATGTGATCATGACTGACCTCGCGGCAACCGGAGACGGGGTGCTCGCCGCGCTGCATGTGGCGGCTCGAATGGCATCGACGGGGCGCACCTTGGCGGATCTCGCCGGGGTGATGGAGCGGATGCCGCAGGTGCTGATCAACGTCCCAGATGTCGACCGGTCTCGTGCCGGCAGTGACCCGATGGTGCTCGCGGCGGTCAAAGCTACCGAAGCGGAGCTGGGTGATGCGGGGCGAGTCCTGCTTCGCCCGTCAGGCACCGAACCGCTGGTGCGGGTGATGGTCGAGGCCGCGTCGCAAGCGGTGGCGCAGATCCACGCCCAACGCCTCGCCGACGTCGTGAAAACCGCGCTCGCTCTGTAGGCAGCAGCCAGGGCGAGATTGGCGACTCCGGGTGGCTAGAGCCGAGTGAGCAAGCAATCCTTTGAGCCTGAGGGACGTACTAGGACCACCGGACAATGGTGTACGGCCCATCGGATCGGTCAGTGTTGCCTTCAGACCAACCGCTCTGGAGGCACCATGAAACGCTGGGCTTCAATCGCCGCTGTAGCGGCAGTCACCACAGGCGCAACCCTGACAGGAGCCCGGATCAGAGCGGATGGCGCTCGACGAATGTCTCGACCGGAGAGACGTGTCGTGGGAGTCTCACCTTCTGACCAAAGCCACCCGCCGTTCGGCTGAGGTCCACGACGGAGGTGAGCCATGTCCGCCCTGACCAGCAGGCGGCCCCGGACAGCCGGGGCCGCCGTCGGCGTGCCCACATCTCGACGTCAGCTGTGGAATCATCCCGTGGCGCAGTTCGTCGCCGCCGGACTGGTCGCCTTGACGGTGCTCATCCTCGGCTCGGGCATATTGAGCAAGCGGGCGGCCACCGACGAAGCCATCAGAGACGCAAAATCGACCACCTGGCTGCTCGCCAACGCCGTTGTCCAACCGGCACTGTCTCCAGAGCTGGTCGACGGGCAAGCCGCGGCGCTCGACCGCTTCGACGGGCTAGCGCGGAGCGGACTACTGCTGCGAGACGTGCGGCGAGTCAAGTTGTGGCACGAGTCCGGCCGGATCATCTACTCGGATCGCCTCGATCTCATCGGTGAGGAGTTCGCGATCGGTGATGACGAGCGCGAGATACTGGCCAACGGCGGCGTCGAGGCCGAGGTCTCCGACCTCAGCAGGCCGGAGAACCGTTTCGAGGCCGGCTTTGGGGAGGCGCTCGAGGTCTACACCAGGGTGCGAGTCCCCGGTGGCGAGTACCTCATCTTGGAGGTTTATTTTTCGAACGACGACGTGGCCCGTCGCAGCAATGAGGTGCTGAACGCCTTTCGCCCTATCACCGTCGCCGTGCTGCTGATCTTCATGCTTGTCACGGGTTCAGGGCTATGGGTGCTCGCTCGGCGGCTCGAGGCGGCCGCCGCGGACCGCGAGCGGCTGCTCCGAGCGGCGGTTGACGCGTCGAGCAAAGAGCGTCTCCGCATCGCCCGGGACCTGCATGATGGCGTGGTGCAGGACCTCGCCGGGACGTCTTTCGCGCTGTCAGCAGCCGCCCGCGACGTGTCCGATCGCCCAGATGTCGCAGCGCGTCTGAACGATCTGGGCAGTGGAGTGCGGCAAAGTTTGCGGGTCCTGCGTTCTCTCTTGGTCGACATCTACCCGCCCGACTTAGCGGCTGCCGGTCTCGCCGCAGCTCTCGATGACCTGGTGGCGCCCGCACAGGCAGCTGGTGTCGACGTTCGCCTGCATGTAGACAGCACGACCGGCCTCAGCCCTGACTCGATCGCCTTGATGTGGCGGGTGGCCCAGGAGAGCGTGCGCAACTCACTGCAACATGCTGCCCCGACGACGCTGAGGGTCTTGGTCACCACGTCACCAGACTCCGCGCTGCTCGAGGTGACCGACGACGGCATCGGGTTCGACCCTGCTCAAGTGGCGCCGGCTGACCATCTCGGTCTTCGCGGCATGCGCGATTTGGCGGCCGAGGCAGGGGCCACTCTTGACGTGGCGTCGACAGTCGGCGGCGGCACCACGATCCGATTGGAGGTGGAACGATGATGATCAAAGTGGTGCTCGTCGACGATCACGCGATGGTGAGACACGGGTTGCACCAACTCTTGGCGGCCGAGCCGGGCATAGAGGTGGTGGGAGCGGCTGCCGATGGTGCCCAAGCAGTGACGGTCGTGCTGGAGACACGCCCAGACGTCGTACTCATGGATTTGCAGATGCCGGTCATGGATGGGGTCACGGCCACTCGCGAGATCCTGGCTCGCGTGATGGATGTCCAAGTGGTCGTGCTGACCTCGTTCTCGGATAGGGAACGCATCGTCGCGGCGATTGACGCGGGCGCTGTGGGTTATCTGCTCAAAGACGCAGAACCCGAGGATCTCCTCGAGGGTGTGCGCGCCGCTGCGCGCGGCGAGTCGCCGCTGCACCCGAAGGCGGCACGG
This sequence comes from Nocardioidaceae bacterium, assembly GCA_013696065.1. Classification (GTDB taxonomy): domain Bacteria; phylum Actinomycetota; class Actinomycetes; order Propionibacteriales; family Nocardioidaceae; genus JACCZJ01. The sequence goes on along the minus strand of JACCZJ010000129.1, from coordinate 1,174 downwards.
GAGTTGCTCAGCGCTCGCCGTAGTCGCCCTGCTGCGGGATCTGCCGATCTGACACCTCGAGAGACCGAGGTGTTGAGCCTGGTGCGACAGGGCCTGGCCAACAAGCAGATCGCGCGGCGGCTCGGCATCAGTGAGCGCACGGTCAAGGCGCATCTCACATCAACTTTCCAGCGGATCAACGTGCTCGACCGCACACAGGCAGCCTTATGGGCTGAGCGCAACGACATCGATTGAGCGGTGCCAGCTGTCCAGGAGTGGCAGCTGTGATGGACCAGTGGCAGGCTCATCCGCATCGAGACGCCGGCCCATCCAGCGCCGGTCCAGGGCCAGGAGGCACACCATGACGCACACCCACGACGAAGACGACCGCGCGGTCTCTGGCGAGGTCTTTGACGAGGAGGTCGGGACCGAGGGCTACCAGGAGACGGTCGGGCAATCCGACGCCGTCGCCGATGCCGCGCGCGCAGGTGCCGACGTCGAGGGGCTGGGTGGCGACGACGTGCAACGTGACACCGATGGCACGCCGGTGGGCGCGGCAGACGCAGACGAGGATGCGCGCAGAGCCGGCGCCTGACAACGACTGCACCCACGGGCATGGTCAGTGGCCGGTTGCCCCGTCGATGCATTCACGGAGCAAGTCGGCGTGGCCGTTGTGGCGGGCGTACTCCTCGATCATGTGGAGATAAATCCACCGCAGGCTGTAGTCACGAGTGCGACCGTGTTTGACGTCGTCCAGGGAGAAGCGAGGTGCGTGCTCTCGGTAGGTGGCGACCTCACGGCGGAAGGTCTTGAGATCTGCGGCGGCATCGGCTCCAGCGACGTCGTCGAAGTCGCCGTCGAGGCTCTCCTCGGTGCAGAAGAGCCATGTCTCGTCGAGCCCGAGGGGAGCGGCGAACCAACCTCGCTCGACCTCGGCCATGTGGCGGATCAGCCCCAGCAAGGTCAGATTCGAAGGTGGCACCGATGCGGTCTTGAGCTGCTCGTCCGTCAGGCCTTCGCATTTCCAGAGCAGCGTCTCCCGGTGAAAGTCGAGCCAACTCTCCAGCTGTTCGCGCTCACCGGCGGTGGTGGGAGGGTGGATACGGCTCGGTGGCTGGCCGCGTTCACTCATGTCTGCACCCTAGCCGCGCATGCGTGAGGCACAGGTCCTCACACGTCGAGCTTGAGCTGGAAC
>JACCZJ010000104.1 GCA_013696065.1 Nocardioidaceae bacterium | reverse complement strand
GTGGCGAGGCGTTGACAACGGTCCTACAACGAAACCGAGGGTGGAGGTTGAATGCGCACGGATGGGGGACTTGAGTAGGAGTCGGGTGCCTCGAGGTGCCCATCGGACACGCGCGGTGATGACCGCGGGACACAAAAGGTGGTTTACCTCATGACGTTTGGTCGGCTCACGGTTGCCTTGAGCGCCGCAGCATTATTCACACTGACCGCTTGTGGGGTGACCCACTTGATGAAGAAGCCGGCACAGACACTGATGCCGAGACGAGCAGCGATGCTGCCCCCAGCAGTGATGAAGCCCCGAGCAGCGACGGCGGCTCAGAGGAGAAGGGCGAGCTCACGATCGGCGGCCAGGACTTCACCGAGATGCAGGTGATGGCGTCGATGTACGAACAATTGCTGAGCAATGCGGGCTATGACGTGACCACCAAGCTGGTCACAACCCGCGACGTCTACGTTGGCGAACTCAGCAAAGGCAACGTCGACGTCGTGCCTGACTACCTGGCGGGAATGACTGACTATCTGCACACACTGGAGAACGGCGAAGACGCCCCGCCGGTGTCCACCAATGACCCAGAAGAGACGCTCAAGGCGTTGGACCCGTTGGTCGAGGAGCAGGGAATCTCGATGCTCGAGCCTGCAGAAGCGACGGATCAAAACGCCTTCATCGTCACGGAAGAGTTCGCCCAGGAGAATTCCTTGACGACGCTGTCGGACTTGGGCGCTTTGGGTGAGCCGATCAAACTCGCGGCCCCGGCTACCTGCGAGGGGCGGTCCGATTGTGCAAAGGGACTGATCGAGGTCTACGGCATCGATATCAGCGAGATTGTGCCGCTCGAGTTTGCCAGCGCGCAGATGAAGGATGCCTTGAAGACCGGTGAAGTGCAGTTGGGCGAAACAGGTACCACCGACGGCAGCCTCGACAGCCTAGGACTGGTCCTGCTCGAGGACGACAAGGGCATTCAGCCAGCCCAAAACCTTATCCCCGCGGTCAACAGTGACTTCTTGGAGGAGAACCCGGATGTCGCCGACGTGCTCAACGAGCTGTCGGCCACCCTGACCACCGAGGACCTGACCAACCTCAACTTGCAGGTCGACCTCGAGCGCCAGCAGCCTGAGGACGTGGCCCAGGCATACCTCGAAGAAAAGGGCCTGCTCTAACCTCCACCAGTGCCCGCGGTTTGGGGCGATATGGCGCCCTCCCGCCGGTGGCGGTCGCCATATCGTTCCAACTTGTGGCTACTTGTCGACGTCTCCGACGACGAAGAACATCGAACCCAAGATGGCGACCATGTCTGCCACGACGCAGCCGGTCAACATGGTCGGGAGGACCGCGATGTTGTTGAAGGAAGCCGACCGCAGCTTGAGCCGCCACGGCGTCTTCTCGCCTCGCGAGACAAGGTAGTAGCCGTTGATACCGAGAGGGTTTTCCGTCCAGGCGTAGGTATGTCCTTCTGGTGCTTTGAGGATCTTGGGCAGCCGGACGTTGATGGGACCCTGCGGTAAGGCGGCAATCGTGGCAATGCAGGCATCGGCCAGGTCGAGGGAGACCTTGACCTGGTCAAGCAACAAGCCGAAGCGCGAGTAGCAGTCCCCGCCGGTTCTAGTCGATACGGTGAGGGCGCCTGAGGCGGTCAGTTCGTCATACGCGAGGTAGGGATCGTCGCGCCGAAGGTCGAAGTCGACGCCGGAGGCACGAGCGATCGGCCCGGAGACGCCGTACTGCGCAATCGCCTCCGGGGACAGCATGCCCACGCCGCGAGTGCGGGCCTGGAAGATCTCGTTGCCAAAGATCAGCTCCTCGATCTGTGGGAGTCGCGAGCGAACCGCGGTGACAGCAGCGGTGACCCGGATGAGCCAGCCGGCGGGCAGGTCTTCTTTGAGGCCGCCGACTCGGTTGAACATGTAGTGCATGCGGCCGCCTGAGATTTCCTCCATCACCTCCTGGATCGTCTCGCGTTCCCGGAAGGCGTAGAAGATCGGTGTGATGGCGCCGATCTCCAGCGGGTACGACCCGAGGAACATCAAGTGGTTGAGCACCCGGTTGAGCTCGGCTAGCAACATGCGCGTCCAGGTCGCGCGCACGGGAACTTCCATGCCGAGCATTCTTTCGACGGCCAGCACCACTCCCAGCTCGGAGGAAAAGGCGGAGAGCCAGTCGTGGCGGTTGGCGAGCACGATGATCTGGCGGTAGTCGCGCACCTCGAACAGCTTCTCGACCCCACGATGCATATACCCCACGATCGGCTCACACGCGACGATGCGCTCACCATCGAGGGTGAGCTTGAGCC
>JACCZJ010000097.1 GCA_013696065.1 Nocardioidaceae bacterium | reverse complement strand
CCCGAGGAGCCTGCTCGTGCTTACTGGCCTTGATTGCCTCCCTGATCCTGGCCGCCACCGAGACCGCCCTGACCGTGCTCGGAGGACTCACCCTCCCCGGTCACGCTGCCGTCTGAACGTTCGTGGTCTATCGAGCCCTCCTCATTGGTGCGGCTGTGGAAAACAGCCTTTGGCCGGAGCCCGATGCACCCGACGTGCCACATCGTGACCTCAAAAACGTCGCGACGTAGTTCCTCACCGATGTTAATGGCATCCGGTTCCACCCAGCCGCGGAGCGCGCACCGAACCTCGCCTAGGTTCGGCGTCCTGCGCGCCTTGCCGGAGTTCCTTGTAGAGCTGGTTGTTACGTCGTTCCTGGTGGTCGAGGTCAAGGGACTCGAGCGCGAGCAGGAACAATCCAAGGGGCCGGCGCGCGTGTTGGGTGGATGCGGTCAATTACTGGGGGAGGCTGGCTCAGTGGCGTTACGCCAAGATTCATTTGCCACACCAGCTCGAATCGGTCTTCGCCGTGGCGCTAGAGCGCGTTTCAAAGGTTTGACCCACGGCTCCACCTGGGCATGTCCCACGACGGGCTGCCAGCGCGGCCACCACCACGCCGGCAGCAGCCCGGCACGGACGACCCGGTCGAACATCCGGCCGATGTCGGCGTAGGCATGGGCGTTCAGTGCCACGAACCTCGCGACCCCGGCGGCGTCGAGGGCCGCAGATGCGTCGGCGTCATCGGCGAGTGATACGAGCACGTCGCGAATGGAGGCTCGGTCGCGGTGAGTGAGATGGTCGACAGACGCCACGACCGCTGGACGGTGGACGGACCGAGCACATCGACGACGCGAATGCGATCAACCAGCGCGGGATCTTCACTCAGCGCGAGGCCCAGGACCTGGGAGTCGATGGCCGCACCATCGACGCTGCCCTCCGCCACCATCTGAATGGCGATCTGGTGAAAGCCGACCTCCACCATCTCGCCGAAGAAATGCACAGGAAGCCCGTGCGCCGCGAGGGCATGGAGGACCACGAGGTACCCGGAGTGCGAGTACGGCTCGTTGTAGGCCAAGCGACGGCCGGCCAGGTCCGCGAAGCTCCGCGCGTCGCTGCGCGCCGGGACGATGACGTCGGAGAAGTAGATCGGACGGTTCTCGTATCACTAACCCGTCAGCACGGGCGCTGCGAGGACCTGCATCCTGATCTGTCGGGATCGAGCCAGCAGGAGATACGGAATGCTGCACACGAAGCAGACGTGGTCGAGGTCCTGCGCGCAGCGCTCGTATGAATCGGCGACGGCAAAGTGGACGGGCCTGCCCAACCGCTCGCCGATGCGGTCGGCGACCAGCCGATACAGGGGCATGACGCTCGGCGCGAGGTGCGTTGCGACGAGCAGTGCCTGGGGATCCGGCCCTGTCGGCTCGGGGTTGTGGGCTGTGGGCATCGGTTGCACAGCGTTGACCTCGGTCGCCCGACAGTCAAGGGGTCGCCAACTACCTGACTGGCACGTGTCTCGCCGAATTCACACCGTGGCTTCGCTTGCGGCCATAGCCAGTGCCACAGCACCAATCTGACTGCCCTGGTGTGAATGTGGTGCTCCCAGGGCGGAAATGGAGGGTCAAACGACTCAACTGTCTGTCCTGCGTCGCGATAGTGTGAATCTGGGGCTGCGGCGGCACACGCGGCATCATGACGCCGGATGGCAGAAATCGGTCCGATCCTGAAGGACCGATAGACTGGACCGCGCCGTGACCACCGCGACCCGTTCCGACCCACTCGCCCCGTTCAGCGAGGCGACGCGCACCTGGTTCAGTGAGGCGTTCGAAGCGCCGACCCGCGCCCAGGAGCTGGGCTGGAAGGCAATCAGCGGCGGAAGCCACACGCTGATCCACGCACCGACCGGCAGCGGTAAGACCCTCGCCGCGTTCCTGTGGTGCATCGACCGGCTGATGACGGAGCCGGCTCCGGCGCGGAAGACCGTCCGGGTCCTCTACATCAGCCCGCTCAAGGCGCTTGCCTATGACGTCGAGCGCAACCTGCGCGCGCCACTGGCGGGTGTCCGTCGCACGGCCGAGCGGCTCGGCCTGCCGGTCCCGGACATCAGCGTTGGCAGTCGAACCGGCGACACCCC
>JACCZJ010000068.1 GCA_013696065.1 Nocardioidaceae bacterium | reverse complement strand
CGGCGCCGATCACCACGACGTCGTAGTGGTGCTCCTCGAACCCATGCTCGTCAGCCCGCCCCTCGCCGGTCATCCGGTTGCCGGTCATGGGATGCCGGCCAGCCATCGGTGGTTGGCTGCTTGCATTGGCGTCAGTCACGGCTTGCGAACCGGTCACGTGTCAGGGTCTCCAACTCAAAAAAAGCGGGGATCATCGAACCGTCCGGTGGCGAGCAGATAGATGTAGAAGTCGGCGATCGCCACAGAGAACAAAGACAGCCACGCGTACTGGGCGTGTTTCTGGTTGAGCTTGGAAACCTGCGTCCACAGTGCGTAGCGGATGGGGTGTTTGGAAAAGTGGCGCAGCCTCCCACCGACGGTGTGGCGGCAAGAGTGGCACGACAACGTGTAGAGCCAGATCAGCGCGATGTTGACCAACAAGATCACTGTGCCAAGGCCCATGTGTCCCCAGTTGCCGTCCTCGTCGCGGAAGGCTAAGACGGTGTCGTAGGTCAAGATGGCCGCCACCACGAGAGCGGCATACCAAAAATAGCGGTGCAGGTTCTGCACGAGCAGCGGGAACCTGGACTCACCCGAGTAGCCCCTGTGGGGTTCGGCGACGGCGCAAGCCGGGGGTGACAACCAAAACGCCCGGTAGTAGGCCTTGCGGTAGTAGTAACAGGTCATCCGGAAGCCGAGTGGGAAGATCAAGATCAGCAGGGCCGGTGACAACTGCCACCACGAGAACGGCTGTCCGAAGTCCGACGATCCCTCCACGCAGTTTTCGGTCAAGCAAGGCGAGTAGAAGGGCGACAGATAAGGCGGCGAATAATAGTTTTCGCCAGCGAACGCGCGCCACGTCGCATAGATGACGAACGCAGTGAACACCACGAACGTGGTGAGGGGCGGCAGCCACCAACGGTCCGGCCGCATCGTTTTGGCGCCAATGTCTGCCCGCTTGGGGCCCATGACTCCTGTCGACATCAGGCGCCGCACCCGCGCATCAGGTCGGCTTCAGGTAGGTCGGTCATGGCGCCCGTCGATCTGGAGCACCAAAGCCCTCGTGCTCGGCGTCGGCCCACATGCTCTCGTCGTAGGGCGTGTCGGGGATCTCCTCCAGATCCTCTCTTGCCGGGCCGCGGGGATGTCCCGGTGCCGGTGGGCCGAGCTCATCGAGGTCCGCGGCGAGTCTGTCGACGTCCGAGACGAGTCGGCGGACACCGAGCGTGTCGCCTTGTGCTGCTTGCAGCCGCTGCACCGATGTTCGCAGCGCAGCGACCGCTTCTCGAGTCGATTCCTCGGCATCGTGTGAAGTCATCGTCGCTCCCTCGGTCGGGCCTGGCACGTCGGGGGCAGTCTTGCGCGAAATCGAGTGATGCGAAAGCGTTGTGATCGATTCGTCGCCGCGTGTCTACTCCGCTGTCCCCGTTTGCCGCGATCTTGACCGGGTTCCTTGTGTGCAAGGCTCCCAGGTATGACGTCTGAGGTCCTCGAGGTGGTGGCCGCCGCCATCGTGCGCGAGGGCAGAGTTTTGGCTGCCAGGCGCACTCGCCCCGCCGACCTCGCGGGACGTTGGGAGTTTCCGGGCGGCAAACTCGAGCCTGGTGAGACGGGGGTCGAGGCGCTGAAGCGTGAGGTCCTCGAAGAGCTCGGCTGCGACATCGAGATTGTGCGGCAACTCGCTCATCGGACGGCAATCAAGCCGGGCTATGCGTTGACGATTCATCTTGCTCGCCTGGTCGGTAGTGAGCTGAGCCCGCACGAGCATGACGCCGCGAGGTGGCTCGGCCCCGAGGAGCTCGACCAGGTCGACTGGCTGCCAGCGGACCGGCCCTTCCTCGCCGAACTGCGCGACGTGCTGCTGGACGGTGAACCGCTGGCGGGCGGCAATGTCGGCGGCGCGGTGCGGGTGGGTTCGACCGTACGTCGATCCACGGGCCCGTGGACGCCCGCTGTACATGCCTTGCTCGGTCATCTCGCGGCCGCCGGCCTCGCCGAGAGCCCGCGCGTGCTGGGAACGGACCGCCGAGGCCGCGAGGTGCTGACCTATCTGCCCGGACGGGTCATCGACGTGGACGTCGAGGATGCCTCAGATGCGCTCCTGTCGGACGCGATGCGGTGGCTGAGGCGCTACCACGACTCTGTAGTCGACTTCGAGCATCCTGGGCCGTGGCGCAACGAGCACAACCAGGTCGGCGCAGCGGAGCGCGTCCTGTGCCATCACGACTTCGCGCCGTACAACGTGGCAACCAGCACCTCTGCCGAGGGTGACCGACTGGTGGGCGTCTTCGACTGGGACATGGCCGGGCCGGGAACCCGGCTAGAAGATCTCGCGTTCGCTGCCTGGAGCTGGACGCCCATGCATCGTCGGCTGCCCGACAGGGAGACCGCCCGCCGGCTGCGGTTGATGGCCGCGAGCTACGGCCGCAACGTCGACCCATGCGACATACTCGGCGGCGTCGTGCCACGCCTGGAGGACTCCATCAAGGGCATCGCCGCCGGTCAAGCCGCAGGCGACGCAGGGATGCTCAACCTTGCCAAGGTAGGTGAGCCGCACCGGACACGGGGGCGTCTCGATGAGCTGCGAGATCGTGTGCCCCACATCCTGGCGAGATTGGAGCCGTCGCCATGAGGACCGCAAACCACGTAGTCGTGTCGTCACCTCAACGTAGGCTTTTCGCCATGACTGCAGACTCCCTCCCGGACCGTCGCATGCTGCTCGTCCATGCTCATCCCGATGACGAGTCGATCGGCAACGGCGCGTCGATGGCCAAATATGTCGCTGAGGGTGCGCACGTCACGCTCGTTACCTGCACCCTCGGCGAAGAGGGGGAGGTGCTTGTGGATTCGCTGGCCCACCTTGCGGCTGACCGCGACGACATGCTGGGGCAGCACCGGATCGCTGAGCTCGAGGACGCCATGAGGGTGCTTGGCGTCACCGACCATCGCTTCCTCGGTGGCCCAGGCCGCTACCGCGACACGGGCATGGCCTACAACGATGCGGGTCTCGCCGTGGAGCCGGCGACGATCCGCGACGATACGTTTTGGCGTGCCGACCTCACGGAGGCGTCCAACCACCTCGTCGAAATCATCCGCGAGATCCGCCCGCACGTGCTCGTGACGTATGACGAGAATGGCGGATACGGGCACCCGGACCACATCCAAGCTCACCGCGTTGCGATGTATGCCAGCGTCATGGCGGCGGTGCCGTCATACCGACAAGATCTCGGTGAGGCGTGGGATATTCCCAAGATCTATTGGAACGCGATGTCTGAGAGCTTGATGCGCGAGGGACTGCGGCAGCTCCGTGCGATGGGTGACTTCACCACGTTCGAGGGGATGGACCCCGAGGGCCCGCTGCCCTCGTTCGCCATGGCCGACGAGTGGTTGACCACCGAGATCGACGCGAACGACTACGTCGACCACAAGCTCAAAGCCATGGCGGGTCACGCCACCCAGATCGCCCTCGATGGGCCCTTCTTCGCCTTGTCCAACAATCTCGGCAACCACGTGTGGGGCACAGAGCTTTACCGGCTGGTGCGAGGTCGCGCGGAGATTGGCCCATCCGGGCGCGAGTCCGACCTCTTCGCGGGTGTGACGTGACCCTGGTGGCCGCCCGGGCACGACAGCAGCGCGCCTTGGCGAGTGGATGGGTGAGTGAGCAGCTGACCCGCCGACAGAGCATCGTCGTCGGTGGCGGCTTCGCGCTGCTGGGTGCCCTGAGTGCCGTGTTCGCCGCTCTGGTCTCCCGACATGTCTGGCGACCCGATGAGCTGATGCTGCCGTGGGGAGTCGGGTTGGCGGTCGTGGGGTCTGTGGCGGTGGTCTTGACCGCGCGTACGCTAGGCAAAGGCCATGGGCTGGGCGCCGCAGGTGGCTGGCTGGTTGGCTTGCTGCTGGTCCTCAGTGGGCCCGGTGGCGACATCGTGGTCGCTGGCGATCTGCTCGGCTACGCATTCTTGCTCGGGGCGACCGCCGCGGTTGCCATCACTGCAGGTTGGCCCCAGCAGCGCCTATGAGACTGTGGCCCCGCCGCACGGTGTACATGGACAAGCTGCCGCAGACGCATGACCTGCGGTTCGCTGCGATGTTCGCGATCGGTCTCATCTTGCTGGTCGGGGGTCTCTACGGCGTCGGCTACTACGTCGCCGGCGACCGCGTCCCAGGCGGCACATCAGTGGCAGGAGTCGACATCGGCAACTTGACGACCGGCGAAGCCAAAGCTGAGCTGGTCGAGACCGTGCAACCCCGGCTCGACAGGCTGATCCGACTCAAGGGGACAGACCTCAAGCTCAGGCTGGATCCCCGACGATCTGGACTCGCCTTCGACGTGGACGCCACAGTCGGGCGCGCGCTCGACGGCGAGAGCTGGGATCCGAGGCACATGCTGCGGGTCGTTCTCGGCGGAGACGACGTCGCCCCTGTCATCGCCGTGGACCAGGAGGCACTCGACCGACGACTGGGGAATCTAGCGCGAAGGCTCCTGGAAACACCCGAGGAGTCGTCTGTCTCTTTTGCCTCCGGCAGACCGCAAGTCACGGCGGGACACGTCGGCGCCGAGCTCGACACCGCCTTGGCTCGTGAACGCGTGATTGCCGCCTTCACCAGTGGCTCAACGATCGCGCGGCTGCCCATGAGGCCACTGCTTCCGCAGATCACTCCGACCGAGGCCGCGGACTTCGTCACCAAGGCGGCGGCGCCGGCTATCTCCGGACCCGTCAAGATCACGGTCGGCCAAGACACGGTGCGGCTGTCACGGCGCTTCTTTTCGCGATCGCTGACAGCCGTGGTCGACGACACACAGCTGAAGCTGGCCATCGACGCGGCGAGTCTGTTCCGCCGCAGCCGATCCGAGATCAAGGCGCTGCCGAACAGCCCGGTCAGCGCCAGCTTCCAGTTCGTCGGCGGCGAGCCCTCCATCGTGCCCAGTCGCAGTGGTGCCTCGATCACCAAGCATGAGTGGGCTGATTCAGTGCTTCGGGCACTGACTCGTTCTGACTCACGTCGGGCGGTCGCACAAACCCAGATCGTCCAGCCTCACTTCACCACCCGTGACGCCCGCGCATTGCGGATCACGCAGCAGTTGTCATCGTCGGCCGTGCGCTATGCGGCTGATGAGCGGGACGCGGTCGTGCAGCAGGCCGCAAACCTCAATGGCACCGTTTTGCGTGCAGGGCAACGCTTCGGGTTCATGCGCAACGCCGGTCTGCCGCCCAGCCCCGGTGGGAGTTCGGTGGTCGCCAGCGCGTCCTTCGCCGCCGCCTTCTACGCGGGGATGACCGACTTCGATCGCGCCGCCAACCGCTCCTACGAGGAGAGGTTTACGCCAGGGCTCGATGCGTACGTCACGCCTGCGAGGGACTTGGGCTTCAGCAACTCCACCCCATTCGGCGTCTACGTGCGCACCTCGACGACAGCGGACTTCACCGGCGGACAGGTCAGCGTCGAAATCTGGGGCTCTCCCTCCCTCGATATCCAAGTGACGTCCAGTGCCCTATACAACCTCATTCCCGCCGGCATCGACGTGCGCAGTGGGCCCTTCTGCCAACCGACCGTCGGCGCCGACGGGTTCGAGATCGACGTCAGGCGGGAGATGAGCCGTGGGGCACGCCAACAAGCAGACACGGTCCACTCCAGTTACGCACCCATGCCGACCGTCGACTGTCAACGCTGAAAGTCGTCGCGTGCCAGGCTTGTCATTGCATCGGGGGTCGCAGATAGCGGTAGGTGTGATGGGTCCGGAAGCCGAAGCGTTCATACATCCTCATGGCTGCGGTGTTGTCGGAGTGGGTTTGCAGGTACGCCGACAAGGCGCCACATGTTGCACCCCATTCCACCAGGCTTTCGACGACCGCTGCGCCAAGCCCGTGCCGCCGCAACCGCGGTTGGACTTCGACGGCCGCCATTCCCAGCCAGTCACCCGTGACGACTCCTCGGCCGATAGCCACGGTTTCACCGTCGCTCGACGGGACTTTGATGCTCGCGAACACGACGCGTTCACCACTGGTCAACACAGCACGAACCGCGTCGATGTCCACCCCTGCGGTCCGACCGTAGAGCTTGATCCAGTCAAGGTCGGGGTGTTCGTGGAGCTGAGTGGCCCACAGGAGTGGTGCGCCTCGCTCGTCCTGCACGCCTGACCGATCCGGCACACCGACTGCCCGACGAGCCCGCCGGGCCTGAGACACCGACCCCACCTGCACCAGCGCGTCACTCTGATCAGGCCGGGCCTGCACCCACCCGCGAGACTGAAGCTCGCTGAGCCAATCCGAGTCGGTGATCACCTGGGCCAGCACAGGCAGCTCGCGGTCGACATACCAGCGGGCGACTCGCTCCAAGGCCGCGTCGGTGGACAGACCAGGGTCGCCAGCAACCAGGGCCGAGTTCGCCCGACCGGTAAAACCTCCGGCTGCTCGGAGCACCCAGTCGCCCAACTCCTCCTGCTCGGTCGGCTGCCAGCCGCGCGAGCAGATGCGCTCCAGGTCACCGGCGGGGATGCGCTGGCGAACCGACGCGCGCGGTGGGACCGGCTTGGCGGTCACGATGTCAGCGTGGGCGATGCGGAAGACGTGGCCGTCTGCTCGCCGTACCGACAGCTCGACGTCGTCCCACGTCTCCAAAATGCCGAGGACGTCTGTCATCGCCGGCCCACCGGAGGGCCCCCGCTCACCTGGCACGACACGGCGCACGACGACGCGCTGGCCGACGTAGTCGAGCCGCAACACCATGACACTCCCACTTGGTGGACCTGGATTCGGTTGTTCGGGACGAGAGATAGATACTAGGGGGGTTGCAGCGTCGCGCTCAGCGGCGGGATTTTGATCGAGGAGGACCAAGGTGACCTACGTCATCGCCCAACCATGCGTTGATCTCAAGGACCGGGCGTGCGTCGACGAGTGTCCTGTCGACTGTATCTACGAAGGTCAGCGGATGCTGTACATCCACCCCGACGAATGCGTCGATTGTGGCGCCTGCGAACCGGTGTGTCCGGTGGAGGCGATCTTCTACGAAGACGACACCCCGGAGCAGTGGAAGGAGTACTACGCCGCGAATGTCGAGTTCTTCGACGACGTGGGCTCGCCCGGTGGGGCCGCCAAGATGGGTGTGATCGAGAAAGACCACCCCATCATCGCTGTGCTGCCCCTGCAGATCCAAGAGCAGTAATGACCTCAGCGCTGTCCGGATGTCGCCGGGCAAGCGCCCCGGCATAGTGGCGACCCGCCTGCCCGACTTCCCGTGGGACCGACTGACGTCATACAGGCAGCTGGCCGCTGGGCATGCGGACGGCCTCGTCGACCTCTCTATCGGAACACCGGTCGATCCCACGCCTGATGTCGTGCAACGCGCGCTGCGTAAGGCTTCCGATTCGCCGGGTTATCCGACTGTCTGGGGCACGCCTGCGTTGCGGCGGTCGATCATCGACTATCTGCAAAGACGGTGCGGGTCGGTGGAGTTGTCCGAGGACGGCGTGCTTGCGACCGTAGGCTCCAAGGAACTCGTGGCCTCCCTGCCGGCGCAGTTGGGGGTGCAACCGGGGGAGACCGTCGCGATCCCCGAGATCGCGTACCCGACGTATGCCGTCGGGGCACTTCTCGCGGGCGCCAGCTATGTGGCCACCGACTCGACACTGGCGCTCGGCCCTCGCCGGGTGCCTCTCATCTGGCTCAACTCACCCGCGAACCCCACCGGGCGGGTGTTGCCGCCCGACCACCTACGCAAGGTTGTGTCCTGGGCCCGAGAACGCGGCGTCGTGGTGGCCAGCGACGAGTGCTATTTCGAGTGCGCTTGGGACGTCGAACCGGTGTCGGTGCTCGACCCGTCGGTGAACGGCGGTTCGCTCGACTCGATCCTGGCCGTGCACTCGCTGTCGAAGCGCTCGAACATGGCCGGCTACCGGGCCGCCTATGTGGCCGGTGATCCCCGGCTCGTGAGCGAGCTGCGAGCCGTCCGCCGCCATAGTGGCGCCATGGTGCCCGGTCCGGTGCAGGCGGCGATGCGGGCCGCTCTCGACGACGACGGGCACATCGAGGAACAGCGCGAGCGCTACCTGAGCCGTCGGGCGCTACTGCGGCATGCTCTCGAGGCGGCAGGCTTTGAGATCGAGCACTCGCAGGCTTCGCTCTACCTGTGGGCGACACGCGGCGAGCCGTGTATGGAGACCGTGGAATGGCTGGCCAGGCGCGGAATCCTTGTCGCACCCGGCGACTTCTACGGCACAG
>JACCZJ010000061.1 GCA_013696065.1 Nocardioidaceae bacterium | reverse complement strand
GTCCTACTCGTCGCGGGATTCGAGCAGATCGGCCGCAGCAACCCATCGCGACGCTGATCCACCCGACACACAAGTGCTCTGGAGGACTGCCAGCCGGGAATCGGCCTGGCCGTTAGCTCCGCAGCCTGCCGGGTAAGGCACTGCTGTGTCATATCCACGTGAGACAGCCTCGCCTAGGCCCCCGCTGAGCCGCTTGCCCAGTCTGCTTCTTGGTTTTGGTTTGGGGGGCTTCATCGACGGCATCGTCCTCCATCAGCTGTTCCAGTGGCATCACCTGCTCAGCAGTGCCGGTGACCATCCCGTCGATACGGTCGCCGGATTGGAAGCCAACACGCTGGCAGATGGCATGTTTCACACGGCGACCTGGACGTTGGTGGTGATCGGCTCCATGCTGATGCTGGCTGAGTGGCGCCGGGGTCGTCTCGCCCCTAGCTGGGGATTCCATATTGGGCTGCTGTTGGCGGGGTGGGGCCTGTTCAACCTCGTCGAGGGACTTGTCGACCACCACATTCTTGGTATTCACCACGTCCGTGATGACCTCGGTGGCCCGCTCGCTTGGGATCTTAGCTTTCTTGGTCTCGGCCTGCTGTTGCTAGTCGCCGGATGGGCCCTTCATACCGCCGGGCGCCGCTTCTAGTCTGCGCTTACGGGGTGTCCGAGAGGGGACTTGAACTCCGAGAACCCCCGTCCGGATAGGTCCGGCTCCGTCCGTCAGAACGTCGTTTTGAGCGTGGACAAGCGGGCCCCGCCTAGCCTTTATCTGGCCATATCCGGTGCGGTCCCGCACCGTTCGTGACCAATCCTGTGACCAAGAAAACCTGTCCTCCTGCTGCGTACCGTCATGCAGTAAAAGCGGCCCGCTCCGGTGCGCGAACACCGAGCGAGGCCTTGATCAGACACCTTCTCTAGAAAGGCATCAGACCCAATGAGCAACCCTACGAGACCACTCTTCATCCAGGCGACTTCCGGGCCATGCCCTGCGTGGTGCACAGACCAGCCGGGCCACGGCTATGACGGCCACCTCGACGACGACGAGGTTCGCTTCCACACCCGCGAGTTCCCGTCTGACAGCGGCTGCTACGGGTCACCACTTGCTGACCTGACCGCCCAAGAGCGTCGACGGGTGACCGAGTACGGAGTCTCGGTCGAGATCGACCCGGCCCACATCTGGTTGTACGGAGACTTGGATACGACCGGGCCCCAGGCTCGCGCCCTGGCGGCCGCTTGGATCGCTGCGGCTGACTGCTGGGACGAGGTGACGTCGTGCCAAGCCGACCCGGATCGGCCCGCTCTCGGCGGAGTGGGCTGAGGCGCTCGAGGGTTTCAGCTGGCTAGAGGACTCGGATCGGTCAGCGGCCACGATTGCTGGCTATGTCCGACACCTGCAATGGCTTGGGACCGATATCGGGACCGGACCCTGGGCCGTGAAGTCAGCCACGCTCGGAACATGGCTCGACGACCACCGCTGGTCAACTGACACGCGCCGGAAGGTGCTTGTCTCGCTCCGGCTCTTGGAGCAACGGGATAGTCGGGCTGGGCGCCCGCTGTGGTGGGCGCGGCCAGCAGGGCTGTGCTGGTCACGACGGTGGCGATGGCGGCGCCCGCACGGGTCCGCCTGGTCTGGAGAGAGAGTGTCTTCATGCGCAGCCTTATGCCGCGGCGGGAGGTCGGACTAGCCATCGAAAGGTGGCAGTTCGGTGTACGGCGAGGAAAGGGGTCCCCTTACGCCCGCGGGGAGAGTATCGAACGCGTTATGGGGCTAGCGGCGCGAAGGCGATACCACGATGAGGCTGGCCGTTGAAATTGACGCTGTCCGAGCCCACCCAGAGACCGTCCGCAGTAACGAACAGATCCTTGCCGCCCTGCGAAGCGGGCTTGCCGGGGTTCCAGGCAAGCGCCTTGCCTGTCCCCGGGCTAATCGCCCCGATGCCCTTACGAGAAGCGCAGGTCTCACCCGCAGGGCATTGGCTGGCGAGCCCGTTCGGATTGTCGAGCCACTGGAAGTGCCCTTGCACGTAGACGGCAGCCCCCGTGTCGGCCACTGCCCAGACGCTGTCGCCACCGGTGTAGTTGATCCATACCGGCCTCTGATCATCGGCGAGGCTGAACCTGCCCGCAGCATCACAGACGGTGTGATACTTGGCGCTGCCGGCCGGCCAGATGTCTGCTTTGTACAACGGGACCTGCCCCGTTGCCGCGACGGTGAAAAAGGCCCCATTCGGGGAGTAGTCGACCCCCGAGAGATATGCGATGCGTCGAGAACTAGTAGACGAGCAGGGTTTGTCGAAGCCGGGGTAGTACCAGGGGTCGAGGGTCGCCTCCGTACCGGCCAGGTCGACTACGAACAGCCGGGTACGTCGTTGTCCGTTGACGGTTTGGAAGTTGCCGGTTGCAACCAACTGGCTTGCGTCGGGGCTGACCGCGAAGTTGTAGACGGACACACCACCCCACGCGCCCGGAATGGCATCTGCGATAAGCAGATCGATAAAACCAGTGTCGGTGCCTTTCGCCGGATCGAGCGCGGCCAGTTTCTTGTAGCCGCTACCACCGACGAGCAGCCGAGGCGTGGGCGCCGAGTCGAGCATGCGAATCTCGTTGACGCGACCCTTGAAGGGCGCCCTGAACATCGTGTCCAATTTCCCGGTCAGCGGGTCCAACTTGGCGATGCCTGCCTTGGTGACGCCATCGACAGTGGTGAACTCGCCCCCGACGTACACCGCACCAGGCACGGCCTCGACCGCCCACACGTTACCGTTCAAATCAGGGGCGAACGACTCGCTGATGAGTCCGGTGGCCGCGTCGAACGCGAAGATGTTCATCCGGCTAAGGGAAGGCTGGCTCGCCCCAGCGGGCGCCACCCGGTCGAAACGCCCGCCAGCGTAGATCGTGCCGTTGAGCTCCCCCACGGCATCGACATGCGGCCGAGGCACAGCCGTCGTGGAGACAAGCTGAGGAGTGTTCGCGCGCGGGGCCTCACTGACCACGGTAGGTTGCGGCATCGAAGCGCTCGCCACACCCGCTCCGGCAACCAGCAAAGCAACACCGAGAATGGGCCGGAGGACCCGCCTAAGGTAGGACATTCGAATACAATATAGAGCACGCAACGCGCAGCCTAATGACCATATCGTTATACGAGATAGAGCCCTCCAGAGTCGGATTTCTCTACGGGACGTCACAAGTGGGTAGCGTGCGTTTGTGGCGTTTACGTTTGGCAACAAGGGAGTAGCCGATCGTACTCGTGATGGGCGGTATGACATCTGGCAGATATCTCGCAAAAGCCTCATTGCGAATCGTTGAGCTGCTGGTCCTGACCTCGGGGGGCGGCGCTGAACTGCGTCGCTCCCTGCCGACTAGGCTCTGCGCAATGAAGGTTGCGGTCCGATTTGCGCGCAGCCGGGGGCTCGCCCTCGTGCTACCGCTTTCTCTGCTGGCGCTGAGCTGCGGCTCTGGGGTGGGCACCGACACCGGCTCTATCACGCTCTACACGTGCGTAAATGACGAGAGCATCCAGCCGGTCATCGCCCAGTTCGAGGCCGAGCATGCCGGCTCCGAGGTCGAACTCTTCCGCGCCCCGACCGGTGACCTCAACGCCCGTGTGGCCGGTGACGTGCGTTCAGGAGGGCTGAAGGCGGATGTGGTCTGGGCGTGCGATCCACTCACCATGCAGGGG
>JACCZJ010000037.1 GCA_013696065.1 Nocardioidaceae bacterium | reverse complement strand
CGCTTGGGCCGCGACCCTCGACAGTTTGTCGTCGTACGCGCTCACGCTCCCCGACAGCGCCGCTTCGTTGACTGCCGACCGTGTTGACGGCCCGCACAGCGAGCTGGTGACCTGGACCGAGGCAGCCCAGTCCGCGGTGAGCAGTCATCTTCGCGACCTCTCGCTGCTCCAACCGGCTGAGCCGGGGGTCGCTTTCCCGACGATCGCCGAGATGTCCAATCCGACGATCAGCGGGCCGGGCGATGGATCGCCGGCGGCAGCCAGCCTCGTTCGACGACTCGAGGCGATCGCCGACCACGCTCAGCAACTCTTCCGGGAGATGGATTTCACCTTCCTGTTCGACCCCGTCC
The DNA here is from genome assembly GCA_013696065.1 of Nocardioidaceae bacterium. Lineage (GTDB taxonomy): Bacteria > Actinomycetota > Actinomycetes > Propionibacteriales > Nocardioidaceae > JACCZJ01. The sequence continues at coordinate 1,930 of JACCZJ010000037.1, read as the reverse complement.
GCAAACTTTTCTCGATTGGGTTCCGGGTCATGGCCGGTGAGTTGGATCCGAGCTACTACGACCTCCTCGCATCGGAGGCCCGCCTCACCAGTTTCGTGGCGATCGCCAAAGGCGACGTCGACCCTGATCACTGGTTTCGTCTCGGCCGCGCTCTGACCCCAGTGGGCCGCGGCTCCGCCTTGATCTCATGGTCCGGGTCGATGTTCGAGTACTTGATGCCTGCGCTGGTGATGCGCGCTCCGGTTGGCAGTCTTCTGGACCACACTTGCGAGTTGATCGTGACCCGCCAGATGCGTTACGCAGCGGCGCTGGGCGTGCCGTGGGGAATCTCCGAATCGGGGTACAACGCCCGGGACCTCGCGCAGACCTATCAGTACTCTGGGTTCGGCGTGCCCGGCCTCGGTCTCAAACGGGGTTTGAGCGAGGACCTCGTGGTGGCTCCCTATGCGACCGCTCTCGGAGCGATGATCCAACCCGAAGCCGCGGTGCGCAATTTCGCCCGCTTGAGCGACAGCGGTGCCGCTGGGCGATACGGCTTTCGAGAGGCGCTCGACTATACGGCCCGTCGGCTTCCCGAGGGGGAATCGGTTGCAATCGTCAAGAGCTACATGGCTCATCATCAGGGCATGGCGCTGGTGTCCATCGGCAACGTCATCAATGATGACGTGATGGTCGAGCGCTTTCACGCCGACCCGGTTGTCGAGGCGACGGAGCTCCTGCTCCAGGAGCGGATGCCGCGCAACGCGCTCGTCGCCCGACCGCGATCCGAGGAGGTCAAGAGCGCCGCCGACGTCCGAGATTCGGTGCCGCCGATGCTCCGCCGGTTCACGTCACCGCACGACGCGATCCCGCGAACTCACCTGTTGTCGAACGGACGGTATGCCGTCATGGTGACGGCTGCAGGCTCCGGTTACAGCCGCTGGCGAGATGTCGCGGTGACGCGCTGGCGTGAGGACGTCACCCGAGATCCGTGGGGCAGCTATGTGTTCTTGCGTGATATGCGGACCGGCGCGGTCTGGTCGCCTGGCCACCAGCCGAGCGGGGTCGAGGCAGACACGTACGAGGTGACGTATTCCGAGGACCACGCGGAGTTCTCTCGCCGCGACGGATCGATCGCGACCAAATTGACCATCGTCGTGTCAGCCGAGGACGACGCCGAGATCCGCCGCGTGTCGCTGACGAACCTCGGTTCCCGACCACGCGAGATCGAGCTGACCTCGTATCAAGAGCTGTCGCTCGCGCCGCAAGCGGCGGATATTGCTCACCCTGCCTTCCAGAACCTGTTCGTCGAGACCGAGTTCGCTCCCCAGATCGGAGCTCTCCTCGCGACTCGCCGTGCACGGTCCAGCGATGACAGGCCAATCTGGGCAGCTCATGTCGTAGCGGTGGAAGAGCCCACCGGAACGTTCATCCAATACGAGACGGATCGCGCCCGCTTTCTTGGCCGGGGACGGTCCGTGCGTTCGCCCATCTCGGTCGTCGACGGGCGCCCACTCTCGAACACGGTCGGTGCTGTGCTGGATCCGATCTTCAGTCTCCGGACACGAGTCACGATCGCCCCCGGCGAAGGCGTTCACGTCATCTTCTCGACGGTCGTCGCCGAAACGCGTGAGCAAGTCCTCGACCTGGCCGACAACTACCGGACCGGCGCCGCCTTCGAACGGGCAGCGACGCTGGCCTGGACGCACGCCCAGGTCCAGCTCCATCACTTGGGGATCGAGTCAGACGAGGCCCATCTCTTCCAACGCCTGGCCAACAGGGTCATCTACTCGGACCCCTCGCTGCGGCCGTCTGCGAACGTGCTGGCGCGTAACGAACGGGGACCCAATGGCCTGTGGGCCCACGGCATTTCGGGCGATCTGCCCATCGTCCTGGTGCGCATCGACGAAGCCGAGGATCTCGACATCGTTCGGCAGTTGCTGCGTGCGCA
>JACCZJ010000028.1 GCA_013696065.1 Nocardioidaceae bacterium | reverse complement strand
GCCCTGCCCGCTGTCACCGCACCACACTCAGGCAGACCGCATCGCCGGCACGGTGCACCTACGGACGATATTCGCCGCCGAGACGGAAAGCGAAGGGGAAATTCGGCGACGCATCGACGACGTCCTCACCGTCGGCCAGCACCAAGGGCCGGCGGGTGTAACGACGCACTGGGAACTACGCGCCAGCCAGCCCTCTGCGGTTTCTGCGGCGGAGGACGATCTCGCCGCGAGACTCAGGCAGGCCTGGGGCCTCACGCCTCGCTTCTGAGGATCCTGTTCCGGTGACCGATGGTTCTGCGGTGACCACCCTGCATCACAGTGCAGAATCACCGGGTGACTAATCCAGCCCGCCTTGTGCGTGGTCCAGGCATGTCCGCTGTAGTGGGGTATGCCTACGCGGCCGTCGTCGCCGGGGGGCGCACCTGGTGTTCACCGCGGGTGCCTGTCCTCTGGACGCGGAGGGCGCCACGGTCGGCCCCGGGACGTCCGGGCCCAAGCGGCTCAAGTGATGGTCAACCTGGAGCAGGCCCTGGCCGACGCCGGCGCCGGCCTCGACGATGTCGTGCGGACGGCAATCTACGTCGCCTCTAGTGCTCGACCCGACCTCGTCGCTGCCTGGGAGGTCGTCCGCGACGCTCTTGCTCCGCACGACTCGCCGAGCACCTTGCTCGGCGTCGCGGTGCTCGGGTATGCCGATCAGCTCGTCGAGGTCGACGCGGTTGCAGCTCTGCGGAGATGATTGCTCGGCTCTGCCGCTAGCCGATCCCCGAACGGTCGTGGCGTTCAAGTGCCTGGCTGGACAGACAGGGTGTGGCACGCCAAACGCTGGCAAGTGTGACGCAGCTCCACCGGTCGTGCTGCGCCATCTCACACTGTCGTTTGGGTGGCATCGGTTGCCCCACAATCGCCTTGTGGAGAGTTCTCGCACCGACGGTCGCGCTGGGATTGATGCAGCGATGGTGAAGCGACTGGTCGCGACCCAGTTCCCGCTATGGGGCGAGCTTCCCGTGACACCCGTCGAGGTCGACGGGAATGACAACCGCACCTATCGCCTGGGCCAGGAGATGACGGTACGTCTGCCTACCGGTGAGGCCTACGTCGCGGCAGTCGACAAGGAACATCGATGGCTCTCAGTTCTCGCTCCGTTGTTACCCGTGGCGATTCCCATCTCCGTGGCGAAGGGAGCCCCAGGCGAGGGTTACCCGTTCAGCTGGTCGATCCGCCGCTGGCTGGATGGACAGACCGCGAGCCGCGACCGACTCAACGAATTGTCTGGATTGGCTACCTCGGTTGCCGAGTTCATCCTTGCCCTGCAGCACGTCGACGCCACGGGCGGACCGCCGGCTGGCGCTCACACTTTCTACCGGGGCGCGTCGCTGGCCCACTATGACGACGAGACCCGTCGCTGCCTCGCCATGCTGGACGGTCGGATCGACACCAAGAGCGCCGCGGCCGTGTGGGACGCCGGCATGCGCGCCCTCTGGCACGGGCCGCCGGTGTGGTTCCACGGCGACATCGCGAGCGGAAATCTGTTGGTCAACGACGGGCGGTTGGCTGGCGTCATCGACTTCGGGACATCAGGGGTAGGTGATCCCGCGTGTGACCTGGTGATCGCCTGGACACTGTTCTTAGCGCGACAGCCGGAAGAACTTCCGAGATGCCGTAGCTCAGGACGCCGCCACCTGGGCACGAGCCCGCGGCTGGGCGCTGTGGAAAGCGCTTACCGTCCTTGCCCAAGAAATCGACACCGACCATCAGGCCGCCGCCGTCAACCGCCGCGTCATCAACGATGTCGTGGCCGACTACGATGCCGCCGACTGACCATAGCCAATGTGGATCGCAGGAGCTCGACCCAACGCCGACCTATTCAGGACCAGCGATCGCCCAGCAGCGACCGGATCAAATCGAGCCCGGTGCTTCCCGAGCGGGCCAGGCCACACGCGGCATTCATCGCGGCGGCAATGACGATACGCATGCGCTTCGGCTCCTGGTTCTCAGTAGCCGCACCCACGCCGGCACGCGTACCTAGCTGGTGTGGCCTTATCGGCTCAGGTTGACGCAGGGCTCTCGGCGGCGGACGGCAGACTGTTTGGTTAAGCCGGTGAGCGGATGGCGAGTAACCGCTTGCCCTGCGGGTGACGTGGGTGTGAACATCGCCTCGTGACCGCTTCGTCAGTGCTGTACCTGACTGTGGGGTTGCCGGGATCAGGGAAGACAACATTGGCGCGTCGGATCGCCGATGATGAGGGAATTCTTCGTCTAACGCCAGACG
>JACCZJ010000025.1 GCA_013696065.1 Nocardioidaceae bacterium | reverse complement strand
CTTGGGCACCGAGGACCCTCCACAGGACACATGTGCGCTAATACTCAGCCTCGCTGTCAGCCAGGATTCCCCCCAGGACCTCGTCGAGCGCCCGCTCGAGCGTGAGAGCGCGGCCTTCACTCTGGAGCGCTTCGAGTCTCTCGTCTCCCAGCGACTCCCGCGCCGGGGCGAGACGACGTTCGCGCATCCGGGCGTCCGCCGGGACGTTCTGCGCGGCCATCTCGTCCAATGCTGCGTCGATCGCGCCAGTGATCCGTCCGGCGGTCTCGCCCTTCCCCATGGCAGCAGCCAGGCCCGCGCATGTCTCCAGGTACTCGACGAGCCGATACGCCCCGAGCGGGCGCAGGAGAGGGAGCGCCAGTCGCAGCAACTCGCCGGCTCGGTCCACATCGCCCTCCTCCACCGCGACATCGGCGAGGACCTGGAGCGGGCTCCACTGATCGGGTTTCGCAGTCATTTCGAGGCATTCCTCGCCGAGGTCGCGGGCTCGGGCGACATCGCGGCGGTCAAGAGCGACGAGTGCCAGATTGCCGAGCACAATGGCAAGGGAGGCCCGGTCGTCACCCAGGGTGCGCCGGATGTCGGCGCTCTCGGACAGGTCGCGTTCGGCTCGAGCGAGGTCTCCCATGTCGCGGGCGATCCCGCCCTGGCTGTTCAGTGATCTGGCCACCCAAGCCATCTCGCCCGCTCGTCGGAACAACTCACAGCTTTCCTCGCAGAGCGCCAAGGCGTGGACGTCATCGCCCCGATCGGCGGCCAAGATCCCCAGCGAGTGCAATGCCCGGGCCCGCAGCACGTCGGGCGCGGCAGGCGCGGCGGCGAGCGTGCGCTCCAGCCAGGCCGATCCCTCGGTGGCACCGCCGGTCTTGTACCAGAAGAACCTGAGCGCGGCTGCCAGTCGAAGCGCTGTCTCAGCGGTCTGCGGCTGCTCTTGGATTGGTTTGTCCAGCAGGTAGGTGAGGGCAGCACGCATGTTGTCGCGCTCTTCCTCGAGCCGGGTGATCCAGTGCATCCGGTCCGGTCCGCGCAGTTCGTCTGCCGCCGCCTCGGCCAACGCGAGGAAGTAGCGCGCGTGCTCATCGCGCACGGCGTTCTTGGACGGCGAGGGTCCATGGTCGAAACGCTCGAGCCCGTATTCCCGGATCGTCTCGAGCATGTCGAACCGGGTGCGGTCAGGCTCGGGGCGGTGGCGCTTGATCAGACTCTTGCTGGCCAGCGACGTCAGTTGCGTTGAACTGCCCCCGCAGACCGCGTCGGCCGCTTCTGTGGCCCAGCCTCCAACGAAGACGGCGAGCTTGGTGAAGGTCCGCTGTTCGGCGGACGGCAGGAGTCGTAAGCTCCAGTCGATCGCGGCGCGGAGCGTCTGTTGCCGCGCCGCCTGGTCGCGGGGACCCAAAACGGCGAGTTCGAGCCGCCGCGGGAGTTCCGACAGCATCTGCTTCGGGGTGAACTCAGTTACTCGCGCGGCGGCTAGCTCGATGGCCAACGGGAGGCAGTCCAGACGCGCGCACAACTCACAGACCTCCTCAGCGACGCGCTCCGTAAGCCGGAACGTCGCGTCCGCTGCATGCGCCCGTTGGGCAAACAGCGGTACTGCCTCCTCGCGCAGCGCTAACTGCGGGACTTGATATTCGTGGTCACCGTAGATTCTGAGCGGCGAGCGACTCGTCACCAGGATCTTCAAGCCGGGTGCCGCCTTCAGCAGGGAGCCGAGGAGCGGCGCGGCCTCGTCGACGTGCTCGAAGTTATCGACCAGCAAGAGCAACTGCCGGTTGGTCAGGTGGGTCTCGAGCGTAGCGGCCAGAGGCTGGTCGGGTACCTCCTCGACTCCGATCGTGGCCGCCAGCGTGGGTAGGACGAGGTCGGGGTCTCGCAGCTCGGCCAGACCGACGAAGAACACCCCGTCCACGAAGGCGTCGGCCAGCTCATGGGCGACTTGCAGGGCAAGCCTGGTCTTCCCGATGCCGCCCGGTCCGGTGGCTGTGACCAGCCGCACGCTCGGGTCCCGCAGCATCGCGCTGACTTCGTCGATCTCGTCCCGTCGGCCGATCAAGGGCGTCGCCGGTGCCGGAAGGTGACGCCGCATTCTCAACTCGACCGGTTCGACGCGCAGGCCTGGGTCGTCACGCAGGATCGACTGCTGCAGGTTCTGCAACTCCTTGCCGGGTTCCAGGCCGAGCTCGTCGATGAGCTGACGCCGACCGGCTCTGTAGACGCCGAGGGCGTCGGCCTGGCGGCCGCAGCGGTGCAGGGCGAGCATGAGCTGGCCACGGGAGCGTTCGCGCAACGGATGCTCCTCGACGAACATCTCCAGCTCAGCTACGACGTGGTGGTGTTGTCCGAGCGCGAGCTCAGCTTCGAGGAGGTCCTCGATCGTCTCGAGCCGCATTGCCTCCAGCCGAAGGGCCTCGGACTGGGCAAAGGCGAAGTCGGCGAGATCCCCGAAGGCGGGGCCGCGCCACAGGTCCAATCCCGCGGCGGCCACTTCAGCGGCTTCGGCTATCGCTCCCGCCGCGAGCAGATCTTTGGTG
>JACCZJ010000001.1 GCA_013696065.1 Nocardioidaceae bacterium | reverse complement strand
CGCGCCAGGTGGTCGAGGTAGTCGAGGTCTGTGTCTGTGTTCACGCCACGCAATGTATTCCGCGGCATCAGCTGCAGACACCCGATATTGGCCGCATCCTGGGGGTCTGCAGCCCCGGTCTTCCGGCCCCTCTTGGCCTTTCGGCACGAGGCGGTTAGAGGCGCGCAGCAATCCAGTCGATGCACACCGTCAAAGCCTCGACGTCGGCCGGGTCAACCGCCGGAAACATCGACACCCGCAGCTGGTTACGGCCGAGCTTACGGTAGGGCTCGACGTCGAGCACTCCGTTCGCGCGCAGGATCTTGGCGATAGCCGCAGCATCGACCGAGTCGTCGAAGTCGATGGTTCCGATGACCAGTGAACGGTGGACCGCCTCGGTGACAAACGGTCGAGCGAAGGCCGACTCCTCGGCCCACTCGTACAGCCCAGTCGAGGATTGCGTCGTCCGCTCGACCGCGCCCTTGAGACCACCGAGGCTGTTGAGCCAGTCCGTTTGTTCGGCGAGCAAGAAGAGTGTGGCCAAAGCAGGAGTGTTGTAAGTCTGGTTGAGGCGGGAGTTCTCGACGCCGGTCTGCAGGTCGAAGAAGGCGGGGATCCACCGGTCGGTTGCCTTGATTGCGGCGACGCGCTCGAGCGCGGCCGGAGACATGAGCGCAACCCAGAGCCCGCCATCGGAGGCGAAGCACTTTTGCGGAGCGAAGTAGTACACGTCGGTCTGGCTGATGTCGACCGGGAGACCACCCGCCCCTGAGGTGGCATCGATTACCACCAGGGAGTCGGAGTTCGCTCCCTCGACGCGGTGGACGGGCGCCATCACACCGGTCGAGGTCTCGTTGTGTGGCCAGGCATAGACGTCGACGTCGAATTCGGCGTACGGCGCAGGGCAGGTGCCAGGCTCGGCCTTGACGACGGTCGGTGCGGCGAGGAAGGGGGCCGTAGCGGAGGCGGCCGCGAACTTTGCGGAGAACTCGCCGAAGGACAGATGCTGGCTGCGCTCGCGGATCAAGGCGAACGTGGCGATATCCCAAAACGCCGTCGACCCTCCATTGCCGAGCACCACCTCGTAGCCGTCCGGGAGGTTGAAAAGGTCAGCCAACCCATCCCGGACCCGGCCTACGACGTTCTTGACCCTCGCTTGCCGGTGGGAGGTTCCGAGGTATGTCGACCCGGTGGCTGCCAACGCGGCGAGCGCCTCAGGGCGGACCTTGCCGGGTCCAGCGCCAAACCGGCCGTCAGCAGGTAGGAGGTCAGTGGGCAGCACGAGATCAGTCATGGGAAAGGGCACCTTCCGGGAGTCGACGGGATTTGGGGACCTCGTTGTCACCGTCATCAGTGTCTCAAGCGCCAGTCAGCGCAGCGTGCCCGGTCCGCGTAATGGATGGCGATCGCCGTTTCGGGAGCGCAGCGGCGAAGCGCCCTGGTTGCACACTCGGGGCGCATCGCATGTGCAAGGAAAAATGCTTGTCCACCGCATCGAGGCGACGTATCTTGTACGCACACATGAAGGGAGGTGGTCCGCCAGATGTGTTCCAGACGGACTTGTGAGGTGGCTAGCCGCTAGGCGGTCGCACGCAGTGCAAAAGGACGGCGTAGCGAATATCCACTAGCTACCCGGACCCGCGGGTGCTGGACAGTCCATCCAGCCGTGGCCCATGCCACGCCAGCCCGCGGGTTCGCCGTCTCTCGGTTAGATTCGCCGCATGACGCCCGACGGACCCCTGACGCCCGACCTCTCCCGCGACATCGCCTCCTGGCGACGTGAATACTCAGACCGCGGCCTTGCTGACACTGACCTGCCCGACGATCCGATCAGCGCCTTCGTGGAGTGGCTGAGCGCAGCGCACGGAGTCGGCCTGCACGAGCCCAATGCAGTGGTCCTGTCGACAGTCAGTCCCGAGAGCACGCCCTCATCTCGCCTCGTGCTGCTCAAGACAGTCGACGCCCGGGGCTTTGTCTTCTACACCAATCTCCAGTCCCGCAAGGGCGATGAGCTGCTGGCCAATCCGGCCTGCGCACTGCTCTTCCCCTGGTATCCCCTAGAACGGCAGATCCGCATCGAAGGTGTCGCCACCACTGTCGACGAGGTTGAGGCCGACGCCTACTTTGCTGGCCGGCCGCGGGGTTCGCAGCTTGGCGCCTGGGCGTCTCCGCAGTCTGAGGTGGTGCCGGATCTCGACTTTCTGTCCAGCCGATACGAGAGCGTGTCCGACCGGTTCGCCAGCTCAGACGTCATACC
>JACCZJ010000055.1 GCA_013696065.1 Nocardioidaceae bacterium | reverse complement strand
CGAACCCCGGCACCGACGCGAGCAGGCCAGAGAGGAAATCGGAACCGATGGACACCGCTGAGATCAGGCGCAGGTTCCTGGCTCACTTCGCTCGCCGCGACCATACCGTCGTACCGAGCGCCTCACTGCTGCTCGACGACCCCAACTTGCTGTTCGTCAACGCCGGCATGGTGCCGTTCGTGCCCTACTTCCTCGGCCAGGAGAAGCCTCCGTACGACCGTGCTGTGAGTGTGCAGAAATGTGTGCGCACGCTCGACATCGAAGAAGTCGGCCGCACCACGCGCCACGGCACCTTCTTCCAGATGAACGGCAACTTCTCGTTCGGCGACTACTTCAAACAAGGCGCTATCGAGGCAGCCTGGGAGCTGGTCACGAAACCTCAGGCCGACGGCGGCTACGGCTTCGACGAGTCCCTCCTGCACGTATCCGTCTACCTCGACGACGACGAGTCCACCGGCCTGTGGAAACGGCTCGCGGGACTGCCAGACGAGCGCATCCACCGGTTGGGAAAGAAGGACAACTACTGGCATATGGGAATCCCGGGCCCGGGCGGCCCGTGCTCGGAGATCCTGATCGACCGGGGGCCCGAATGGGGCCCCGAGGGGGACATCGAGAAGGCGGGTGATCGCTATCTGGAGTTCTGGAACCTAGTCTTCATGCAGTCGCGACTCAGCGAGGTGCGCGCCAAGGACGACTTCGACGTGGCAGGTGACCTGCCGGCGAAGAACATCGACACCGGCATGGGTCTCGAACGTGTCGCGTTCTTGCTGCAGGCAAAAGACAACATGTATGAGATCGACGAGATCTTCCCGGTGCTGTCGCGGGCAGCCGAGATCGCTGGCAAGCGCTACGGCGCCAACCATGAGGACGACGTGCGCCTGCGCGTCGTAGCCGACCACGTCCGCAGCGGCCTGATGTTGATCGGCGATGGCATCACTCCTGGCAACGAGGCGCGCGGCTACGTGCTGCGCCGCATCTTGCGCCGGGTCGTGCGCTCGATGCGCTTGCTCGGAGTCGAGGATCGCGTCCTGCCCGAGTTGTTGCCGGTGTCCTTGGACAAGATGCGGCTCTCTTATCCCGAGCTCGATGCCGGCTGGTCGCGGATATCCGCGGTTGCGTATGCCGAGGAGGACGCCTTCCGCCAGACCCTCAAAGCAGGCACGGCGATCTTCGACGTCGCCGCCACCGAGACCAAGCAGTCCGGCGGCGCTGAGTTGTCGGGCGCGAAGGCGTTCCAGCTGCATGACACCTACGGATTCCCGATCGACCTGACCCTCGAGATGGCTGCCGAGCAGGGCCTCCTCGTCGACGAGGGCGGCTTCCGACAGCTGATGACCGAGCAGCGAGATCGGGCCAAGGCCGACGCCAAGGCCAAGAAGGGCCAGCACCTCGACGCCCGGGTCTACCGTGAGGTGGCCGATTCGCTGGGCAAACCGGTGGAGTTCACCGGCTATCACGAGGTGGTCTCCGACGGCGCCGTTGCCGGTCTCATCACTGACGCGGGGGCGGTCCGGCACGTCGTCGAAGGCGAGACGTTCGAACTCGTCTTGGATCGAACGCCGTTCTATGCCGAGGGAGGTGGTCAGCTCGCCGACCAGGGGGTGATCGAGCTCGCCAACGGCGCCCGGGTCGAGGTGCTCGACGTCCAGTCCCCGACGAGAGGATTGATCGCCCACCATGCTCGGCTGCTCTCCGGTGAGGTGACCGTGGGACTCGAGGCTCAGGCGCGCGTCGACATCGAGCGACGCAAGTCCATCAGCCGAGCCCACACCGCCACCCACATGGTGCACAAGGCGTTCCGCGAGGCGCTGGGCGACACCGCCACTCAGGCAGGTTCGGAAAACGCCCCCGGCCGGTTCCGCTTCGACTTCTCCGTCACCGGCGCGGTTCCGGCCACGGTCCTGGCCGACGTGGAGGCCCGGGTCAACGATTTCGTGCTGGCCGATCTCGGCGTTGAGGCGCACCTCATGACGCAGGATCAAGCCAGGGCTGCTGGCGCCATGGCGCTCTTCGGAGAAAAGTACGGCGACGAGGTGCGGGTGATCTCGGTCGGTGACTGGGCGCGCGAGCTCTGCGGCGGCACCCACGTCGAGCGCTCTGGGCAGCTGGGGGTGGTCACGCTGCTGGGCGAGGCCAGCATCGGCGCCGGGGTGCGGCGGGTGGAGGCCCTGGTCGGGGTGGAAGCCTACGCC
>JACCZJ010000472.1 GCA_013696065.1 Nocardioidaceae bacterium | reverse complement strand
GTCGCTCATGTCCCCATTGTGTCCTGCCAGGTCGGCCATCCACATCCGCAGTGCGGATGCAGGTCGAAATTCTCGGTCTCGACGAGGCCGCACCCGTAGGGGACCTCGATCACGCGACCACAGGTCTGGGGGTGCAAACCGCTGGCCCACGTCTGCGCCTCGAGCACCGCCCAGGAGGCGACGAGAGAACACAAGACCGGATCGCTCGGCGGAACCGGTAGCGGCCGGGCGGCCGCAGCGTCGAGGAGGGCGGACCACGCAGGATCGCGGTCCGTACGGGCGGCATCGACACATCGCATGCACGTGGTGCGACCGGGTAGGACGAACGGGCCGATGACGCCCACCAGCTCTCGTGTGAAGACCCAGAGGTGTGGGACTCCGGAGTGCATCAGGGAGTCGACGCGAGACCGCGGTGGCTCGTGGTCAGTGGCTACCACCACCAGGTCGGCTCCGGCGGACCGCTCGCTGGTCTTGAGTCGGGCAAGCTCGGCGGCACGGCGGACATGATCCGCGACCAGCCCACTCCCCTCGACGTGGAGAGTGCAGGCTGCGCGCTTGGCCATGAGGTCAGACGCGGTGTGGTCTGGCCCGGAGAGGAGAGAAAGGGCGGACCAGGCGCGTTCACTCACGTCGGGCGAGCCCCCTGCCTGGGCCACCACCGCCCCGCACTCGATCAGGCGGGCCAGCGCCGCGTCGCATACTGCCTCTCGAAGTCCCGAAGCATCCATCGCGCTCAGCACCACTCCGGCTGTGTCGCGATAGCCGTCGATCGCGCCGAGCACCGCCTTCACCGCCGGAGTCTCCTCCAACACCGCCACTCCCGGCCAGTCGAGCCCGAGCTGGAGCGTGAACATGTCTCGGCGCAGAATTTGCAGGCCGGGGCGGAGCATGGGGCGCACGGGGATTCCCTTCACTGGTGAGGGTTTCAGCGTGCCAAAGAGCAGCGGGTTCGCGCCGCCGCCGTCCACAGGTCAAAGGGCAGCACCCCGGAGAACGGGGTGCTGCCCTTCGAAGATCGGCGCTGCTGGCGGCGTTAGGCCTTGCCGAGGATGCGGTTCAGGTTCGTGCCACACTCGGGACACGTGGCCTTGGCCATCCGCGTGCCCTTGTCGTTGACACGGACCTCGCCGCTGGCCTCGCGCTTGGCCTTGCACTTCACGCAGTAGAACTCACCGCTCCAGGTTTCCGCCATGACGGCCTCCTTTTTCGTGGTACGTGTCGACGTGGTGGGTGTTCACCAAGCCGGATTACTTGGCTCGCCGCCAGTGGCTCGGGAGGCATGTTGCCTGAGCGGCGTGCGCGACGATCTCGCGTCACCCTACGACAGCCACGCGGGCGAACCTACGAGCCTGGGCGCAGAATCAGGTCCCGACGGGGATTATCGCCAGGCTAAATCCGACAAAAAAGCCAGAAATGGGAAGAATCAGTCTGCGTCCGGCGAGAGACCCAGCTTGGATGTCGCCGAGACGCCCTCGAGATAGCCCCGGGCGCGCTCAGTCAATTCGTAGCGGTGCACCCAGCTCCAGAACTCCTCGCCGTGTCCGGGCACCAATAGGTGAGCCAGCTCGTGCAGCAAGACATAGTCGATCACGTACGGCGGCATGCCCTGCAGTCGGGTGGAGAGTCTGATCGAACCCTCAGACGGAGTGCACGATCCCCATCTCAGCTTCTGATTCGTGACCCAGCGCACCGAGGCAGGAGCAGCAAGTGCGTCGAGGTAGCGACTCGACAGGGCTGCGGCTCGCTTGTGGAGCGCAGTGTCGTCTGGGCGCCGACGGCGTTCGGACTTGGTGATGCGCGCGACCATGGTGGCGACCCACTCACGCTCCTCGGCCTGGCTGAGCCGGGCGGGGATCATCACCACGATGGTTTCGCCGTCGCGGTAGGCCGACACGGTCTGCGTGCGTCGGCGTGACCGACGTACGTCGACCTTCACGTCTGCGTCGTGCGGGCTCACGCTGTCACCGTATTACGCACGGACCACAGAAAAAGTTTGTTGTCCACAAGGCACGCGGGGCAACGGAGCAGATGAAGCAGCACAACTCACGCAAAGTTAGCGGTCTATCCACAGCCTCCGGGCGGGTTATCCACGCACCGTCCCCAAGCGGTCGGGCACGTTCCACAAGCCCGTCCACAGCTGTGTCCACAGCCCGAGGAGGGGTTGATTGACCACCGAGCGGGTGAGGTCCTAGCGTCGTTTCATCGATGAGGCCTCCACCGGCTGGTCGGCGTTCGCAAGGGGAAGGCGAGCACCGATCACGCCCTTGGAGGCCTCGTTGGTTCCAGCCCTTGGACGTCTTGTCGGTTCCGGGTCCAGGCCCGCGTTGGTCCCGGTCCAGGGGCGATGACGGCGCAGCTCACGGCTGGCTTCGCGGCCTTCGACTGGCTGTCCCGTTGAGAGGTCAGTCGCCTCCGGTTGAGGGGTCGGTCGCCTCCGGTTGAGGGGTCGGTCGCCTCCCGTTGAGGGGTACACGTCACTCAGGGCTGCGCCGCTCGTCATTCTCGCCGCCCACATCCTCACCCTCGTAGCTCTCCTCGCCGCTGACTGACGAGTCGCTTGGCTCGCCGTCGGTCGACCCAGCTTTGCCCGCGTCGAGCAAGGCGGTGAGTTGGGCGTCGAAGTCAGCCGACTCGACATCGATTTCGTCCGCCTCGCGGGTGCGTTCGGCGAAGGCGAGCGGGTCATCGAGATCGGCGGCGGTGGGCAGCAAGTGAGGGTGCGCCCATACGGCGTCGCGAGCGGCGGTGCCCTCAGCGGCTCGAAGTGCCCCCCACAGAGCCGAAGCGTCCCGCAGTCGGCGGGGGCGTAGCTCCAGCCCGACAAGGGCAGCGAAGGTGGCTTCGGCCGGGCCGCCGGTGGCGCGGCGCCGACGTACTGCCTCGCGGAGGGCCTGAGCCTGTGGCATCACCTTGTCGGTGGCCTGACTGACCACCTCGTCGACCCAGCCTTCGACAAGTGTGAGGGCAGTTTCGAGTCGGTTGAGTGAGGCCTGCTGCGCAGGTGTGTGTTCCACGTCGAACAGGCCGCCGGTCATCGCCTCCTGCATCCCGGCCAGGTTCGTCGGATCCAGGCTGCGCATCTTTTCTTCGATGCCGGCTGTGTCGATGGTGATGCCTTGGCCGTAGTCCGCAATGGCGGCAAAAATGTAGCCGCGCAACCACGGAGCCGCGGCGAACAGCCGCTGGTGGGCGCATTCGCGCAGCATGAGGTAAAGCAAGACGTCGTCTTCGTCGATGTCGAGTCCCTCAGCGAAGCCACGGGCGTTGTCGATCACCAGAGCCGACTTTCCTTCGGAGTCGACCGGGAAGCCAATGTCGGTCGCGGAGACCACATCCCGCGAGAGCGCTCCGATCGCCTGGCCGATCTGCTGGCTGAACATCGCGCCACCAAGCTGGGTCAGCATGCCCATCATCGGACCGGCCATCGCTTGCGCTTCGGGTGGAAGTGCCTTGCCCATGGCCCCGACGAGGCTCTCAGCAACGGGATTCACCAACTCGCGCCAAGCCGGCATACTGGACTCGACCCATTCTGCTCGACTCCAAGCGGCGACGGTGGTGCTCGCAGAGGGGAAGTCTGTGACCCCGTCGAGCCAGTGCTCAGCCAGGCGGGCGGTGTCCAGCAATCGGCTCTGGTCGCTCGCGGTGGGGGCGCGATCCTCGGTTTGCGCCAGCGTCTTGCGGGCAAGGTCGTGGGCCGCCTCCCAGTTGACAGTCCCCTCATGAGGGGTGAACAGGCGCTGAAGCTGCCCGAACATCGCCTGTAGGCCGCCCGCGTCACCACCGGACAGGGCGCCGAACATCTGCTCCAGCGGGGTGCCGGCGAACGGGTTGGGAGATTTGCCGCCGGGTTCGTCGTCGCCGGAGTCGCCAGAATTGCCAGAGTCGCCAGAGTTGTCGGGAGGAAGCTCAGCCATGCCTCAAATCTACTGGCTCCCGTACCCACCTACCGACCTGTCCGCAACTGGGGCTGCCAGGACGTGCTGGGCTGCGGACAAGGCCGGAGGGGAGCGCCTCGCGCCCGCTACAGTCATCGAGGTGACCGATGCCATCGCGCTGCTCGCCATCCGTGACAGGCCTTTGGACATCACCGAGGTATACGCCGCCGTGCAGCATCCGCAGGCCGGAGGAGTGACGCTCTTCGCCGGCACAGTGCGCGACCACGATGGCGGCAAGTCGGTGGACCACCTCGGGTATAGCTCTCATCCCACCGCAGAGGCTGCGCTGCGCCGGGTGGCCGACGATGTGGTGGGGCGATTCGACGTGATCAGGCTCGCTGCGGTGCACCGCGTGGGCGACCTTGCCGTCGGTGACATCGCCGTGGTGGTCGCCGTGGCCTGCGCCCACCGTGGAGCCGCCTTCGAGGCGGCCCGCCACCTCATCGACGAGCTCAAGGCGACCCTGCCGATCTGGAAGCACCAGAGGTTCGGTGACGGCAGCGACGAATGGGTGGGCACGCCGTAGTTTGCGGCAGGGAAACGCATCTCCCTCGACGTAGGCTGGGGCAACGGGTGAGCGTGGGTTGATTTCGGAGGTCGGGATGCAGGTCTTGTGGTGGCTGGTGCCACCCCTGGTGACGACTGGGTTGGCGATGATCTGGGCCGCCTGGGTCGGCCGGGCCCGCGACGACATCCGGCGCGACGA
>JACCZJ010000462.1 GCA_013696065.1 Nocardioidaceae bacterium | reverse complement strand
TCCTTGCCCGGCCACGCCCAGACGGCGCCAGACCTGCCGGCAGACATCGCGCCCGCCAGCGGACCCCGCGCGATGCGCAGACGCCTCGGCTCCGGGCCCATGGCGCCGCTCAAGCTGGCGTCGGGATGTGACCGGCGCTGCTCGTTTTGCGCTATCCCGAGCTTCAGAGGGTCGAACGTGTCGAGGAGCCCCGCCGACATACTCAACGAAGCGCGTTGGCTGGGGCAGCAGGGGGTGCGCGAGTTGTTCCTCGTCAGCGAGAACTCGACGTCATACGGCAAGGATCTCGGCGACCTGCGCCTGCTCGAGACGCTGCTGCCACAGCTTGCCGCCGTCGACGGTGTACGACGGGTGCGAGTCTCCTACCTTCAGCCCGCTGAGACCAGACCCGGCCTCATCGAGACCATCGCCACCACAGCCGGCGTCGCTCAATACTTCGACCTCTCGTTCCAGCACGCCGCACCTACTGTGCTGCGGCGGATGCGCCGCTTCGGCGATCCGGACCGGTTCTTGGGGTTGCTCGATTCGATCCGCACCCGCAGCGAGCTTGCCGGCGCCCGCAGCAACTTCATCGTCGGCTTTCCCGGAGAGACCGAGGCTGACCTCGACACGCTGTGCGGCTTCTTGACGTCTGCCCGGCTCGACGCCATCGGTATCTTCGGCTATTCCGACGAGGATGGCACTGAGGCCGTCGGCCTCGACGGACATCATGACGAAGACGAGATCCGGGCCCGCGCCGAGCACGTGAGCAGACTCGCCGAGGAGTTGACAGCGCAACGCGCCGAGGACCGGATCGGTGAGCTGGTCAACGTGCTCATCGAGCAGCGTCGGGGCACCACCGGAGAGGGCCGCTCCGACTGTCAGGGTCCGGAGGTCGACGGATCGACGACGGTGACAGAGCTACCGGTCAGCGTTCAGGTAGGCGACATCGTGGCAGCGCGGGTCGTCGAGACCACAGGCGTCGACCTCGTCGCCGTGCCCCTTAGGCAATAAGTTGTCGGCTATGCCGGAGCAGTCCACGCAACCGACCAATTGGAACCTGCCCAACGCGCTCACCTCGCTTCGAATCCTCCTCGTGCCCCTTCTCGGCTGGCTGCTGCTGTATGACGGCGGCGACGATTTCGCCTATCGGTGGTGGGCGTTCGGCGTTTTCACCGCCGCCGTCGTGACCGACCGTATCGACGGTGACATCGCACGCAAGCGCAACCTCGTGACGGACTTCGGCAAGTTGTTGGACCCGATCGCTGACAAGGCCATCACAGGCATGGCCTTCATCGGATTGTCGATCATCGGTGAGCTCTGGTGGTGGGTCACGATCGTCGTGCTGGGTCGTGAGTGGCTGATCACGCTGGTGCGCTTGTTGGTCATCCGCTATGGCGTGATGGCCGCCAGTCGTGGCGGGAAGATCAAGACCGTCCTCCAGGCAGTGGCCCTGTGCGGCTTGATCTTGCCCTTGCGTGATTTTCCCCGGCCGTTCGATCAGGTGGGGGAGGCGCTGTGGTGGGTTGCCATGGCGATCATGCTTGCCGCTGTCGTCATCACTGTGGTGACTGGGTTCGACTATCTGCGTGAAGCCGTCCGGGTACGTCGCGAAGGACGCGCTGACTCTGCCGCCAAGCCGGTCGCATGACGACCGATCCGGCCTCTCGTACGACGCCCGATCCGGCCTGCCGTACGACGCCTAACGAGCCCGTCGCATGACGCCCGATCCGGTCCCGGGACATGCCGCAGGCCCTACCACGTCAGCCCAGCGCCTCGTAGCGTCTTTGCGAGACCGGAAGCTCACGATTGCCACAGCGGAGTCTCTGACAGCGGGCCTGATCTCCGCCACGATGGCCGATGTGCCGGGCGCCTCCGCGGTGTTGAGAGGCGGCCTGTCGGCATACACGAATGACGTCAAGCAAGACTGCCTCGGCATCGAGCCTGGCTTGATCGAGCGCCATGGCGCCATCTCACCCGAATGCGCGGAGGCGATGGCTTATCAAGCGCGGCGCGTGTTTCGCGCGGACGTGGCGGTCGCAGCCACCGGGGTGGCCGGACCAGAGGAGCAGGAGAACCGACCGGTTGGCACGGTTTTCGTCGCCGTTGCCACTGCAACCGAGGTGCAGACTGCCCGGCTCAGTCTCAGCGGGAATCGGCGGGCAATCCGGCACGCCACAGTCGAGGCAGCGCTGATTCTGGCGCGATCGGTCATCGCCCCCCTGCGCGATGAGTCAGGTGGTCTTTCCTCCGATCCGGCGGGCGCCGGGTAACCTGGAGTGTGCGCGTCCCAAGTGGATCCTCACCCAAAGTAGATCCTCGAGCGCATCGCAACATGACCCCCCGAGAGGAGCGACTCATGATTTTGGTTCGTCGTCTGCTCGGAGACGTGCTGAGGCAGCAACGTTTGCTGCAGGGGCGTACCTTGCGTGACGTATCGGCCGCTGCCCAAGTCAGCTTGGGCTATATCTCGGAGATCGAGCGCGGCCAAAAGGAAGCCTCATCGGAATGTCTCGCGGCTATCTGTTCCGCACTACACCTGCCACTCTCGACGGTGCTGGCTGAAGTGAGCTCCGAGATCGCCCTTGAAGAAGCCATGCTGGTGGGTTTGACACCCTTGCCTCGCAAGAGCGCCGCCACAGCCAACGTCAGTGTCGCCGCCTGACCCCGACGTCGGTCGTACGCCGACGCTTCCCCATCCGATCTACCTCCTGCCGTCGGCAGCGAATGCGGCGCAGGTGTCGGTGCGCGCGCGCTGGGTACCTCCTGGGTATGACCACACCAAGCGAACCCAGAGCAGAGGACACACGCTCTGACGACCTCGAGACACCTGATGCTGGGGCGGCGGAGCAGGGACCCTCATCAGATGTCGCAGGCGCCGGGCCGGATTCGGTCCGTCAGGGCGCAGAACCGATCACCGAGAACAGTCCGGGGGAGCTGCCCGACGAGAGCATGGGCCCACCCTGACCCGCCGTACGGCCGTCCTCGCAGCTGGCCCGCCCAGCTCTCGCTGCTGTCCCAGTATTCCGCGCTGGCGACGGTGGCCGCGCTTTGGGGTTGCAGAATCGTTCATATGAACGGAAGTGACGCCGGACCTCCCGCCCGCGTTCGTTAGCAGCTCGACCAGGTGGTCGTTGCCGTTTGTCGCCGCGACAAAAACGCCGCCTGGGCGCAGCGCCCGACGGATCTCCGCGAGGCCTTGGTGTAGGTCCGGCACGTGGTAGCGCATCCACATCGCCACCACCGCATCGAAGCTGCTGTCGGCCCAAGGGAGCCTCATTACGTCAGCGACGTAAGCGTTGGTACCGCGAGCTGCAGTCAACTCGACGAAGCGTAGGGGTAGGTCGGTGGCAACGACCGCGTCATCGGGCGCCAGCACGTTGGCGGCTGCCGCCAGGTCCTGGGGCTGCTTGCCGCACGGAGTGCGCGCCATACCGAACTCCTGGTCTAGAGACGCCCCTCGTGCGAATACTGTGCCCGACACTGTCGGGGTCGTTGATGGGCACCATCCGTTCGACGATACGGCAGCCTCCCCGCTCGGCGCCGACCTGCGGAAACCCGAGTGACGCGTGATCGCAGAGTTCAGCGACAGCATCATGCCCACTCAGGAAGGAGGCGAGACCCGGCCCAGATTGCGGGACAGCCAGAGCAACGGGCGACTAGGAAGGCGCTTTGGTGGCAACCAAGAGGTGATAGGCCTCGTCCTTGGCGCCAACGCGATGGTGGCCAACACAGGTAAGCCCCGCCTTGGTGAGCGACGCGATCACCTCGTCGACGGGCCGCAGGTTGAAGCCGTAAGACGTGAACGGCAGCTTCGCCATCGCCACGGGATCTCCGAGGCCGACGACAACGCGACCCGATGGGCGGAGCACACGCGTGAGCTCGGTGAATGCCGAGCCGAGGTCGGCGACGAAGTAGATTGTGTTCACGGTGATGGCAGCGTCCAGGGAGTTCTCGCTCAGTGGGAGCGCCGTGATCGAGCCCGCATGCAGCGTGAGCGAACCTGCGAGAGTTTCCTCGCGGTACATGCGTTGCGCTCTGTCGAGCATCGTCTCGGACAGGTCTACGGCGCGCACGTGTCCCCCAGGAAGAACCCTGGCGAGTAAGAGGGGAAGTCCCACCCCGCCGCCGAAACCGATGTCCGCAGCGGTCTGGCCGGGCTCTGCCCCGGTGGCGTCCACTGCGGCCGCCACGGTTCCGCGATTGCCACGGTTCAGACCCCGGGCAACGAAGCGTCCCCGAATCCCCTCGGGGCGGCCCAACTGCCTCGCCAGTTCCGCACGTAGTTTGTCCCGTACACCCATCTGCCGGATCGTAGCCACCAACGTCTGCGGGAGTCCATAGCTGCGTGGTGGGACTGTCGCTAGGCCGAGCTACCCCTCACCCGGGCGGGCACCCAGTCCTACCCTCTGTCTCACCTGGCGTAGCCAAGGGGGTGGCTTTAGGTGCGAGATGAGCCAGCGGTCTTCAGTTCGGGCTGGCAGGCGGGGCACCAGTAAGTGCTGCGCGACCGGTCCTGATCCGGGCTCAGCGAACCCTTAGCAGCAGCCTTCAGGCCGGGCTTTTCGCTGAACGCGGCGCTGCGAATCTTCGTGCCGCAGCGGTGACACGGCTGTCCAGCGCGGGCGTAGACCCAGAGGCTGTGCCCGCGCCGCAGGTCGCCGGTCGTTGCTTGCTGGGCGCGATCCTTGTTCACCGACAAGAGAACTCGCGCACGCTCGACGAGGGCGGGCAGTGCGGCGACGTCTGCCACCGGAGTTTGCGGGTGTATGCCGAACAGGAAGCACACCTCGGCCTTGTACATGTTGCCGATGCCGGCGAGGTTTCGCTGGTCAAGCAGGGCCTCGCCGACAGGGCGCTGAGGGACGGCCCGCAGCCGACCGAGCGCCTCGTCCAGAGACCAGTCAGGACCAAGCAGGTCGGGTCCCAAGTGACCGACGACCTCGACCTCTCGTGTCCGCTCCACCAACTCGACCTCACCCAGCCGGAACCCCACCGCCTGCCAATGTGCGTTGGCCAGCACGACGCGGGCTTGGAACGCAGGGGAGCGCCAACGAGCGTCGAGGCGATAGACGTGCCAGGAGCCCTCCATCTTCAGATGGGTGTGGAGCGTGAGGGTTTCGAGGCGGGTCATGAGATGTTTGCCTCGGCTCACGGTCTCGATGACTTGTTGACCGGTGAGGTCCACCTCGGCCCATTGAGGCACGCGGAAGTCGCTCTTGGTGAGCCGTTGCCCGCTCAACGCCTGATCGAGGCGCTGGGCGGTTCGCCATACCGTGTCGCCTTCAGGCATAGGTCACCGCCGGAGCCGGAGGCCACGAGAGGTGGCGTGGAAGCCGGCCGCCTCAAGCGCTGCAGACAGCGGGGAGCCCAAGATGTGCTCGCCATCGGCCCGCTCGACGGTGAGCCGGCCGAGCCCCCCCTCGCGGACCGCCAACGCGAGGGCGTCTGCAGCCGGCTGGATCTGAGTCGGGTCCGAGGAGAAGGTGAGCAATGTGCGACCACCTCGCTCGACATACATTGCCAAGGATCCGTCGACGAGCGCGACGACCGCGCCAGCCTTGCGGCCCGGTCGGTGTCCGGAGTTGGCGGCGTCGTTGGCGCGTTCGGGCCAAGGAAGTGCCGCGCCGAACGGGTTGGCTGGGTCGGTGGCGGCCAGGACGAGCGTTTGCGGGGTCTTGTCGGTCCCAACCTCACCGAGCTGCGCAACCGACCGGAGCCGGTCAACCGCACCGGTGGCGCCGAACTGAGCCGCCCCGAGACCGGCGACGAAATAGCCGCGACGGCAGCGTCCCGACTCCTCAAAGGCGGCCAACACCTTGTAGACGGCCGCAAAGCCGCCCGGGGTGCGCTCGCTCACCACCGCGCCTCGTGTCACGACACCGTGGCGCTCCAACAAGCCCTCGGCCGTCGCGTGGGCGCGACGAGTCGGGTCTGGTTCGCGATCCGGGGTGAGTGACCAGCGCCCCGCCACCGAGGGAGGTCCCATCCGCGCCGGCAGGTTTGGTCGACCCGGTCGCGTTATTGACAAGGCGTTGCGGCGGACCCGGGCCCGCGGAGTCGCCGCGCGTTGCCGATGAGCCGGACGCCCTCCACCCAGGTGCGAGCGAAGCGGCGCGATGGTGTCGTTGGTCAAGTAACCGGACCACACCAGATCCCAGACGACGTCAGTGAGCTGAGCATCGTCGGTGGAGCCGACAGCATCCGCCAATTGTCGGAAGAAGTAACCGCCCCCGGTTGCCAGCACATGGAGCACGGCAGAGTGCTGCTCGTTGAGCTCGACTTCCCCGTGATCGGGCAGGGTGAGTGAAGCGGTGTCCGCAACGTGAAGAGAGACCCATCCGTCAGAGCCTGGCAAGTCCCCAGCCCCGCACCAGATGACCTCTCCAGCCGAAGTCAGCTGGTCGAGCATCGAGGGTTGGTAGTCGACGAGACGGCTGCCGAGGATAAACGGTTCAAGCGCCGACGCGGGCAGTGCGCAGCCGGCGAGCTGCTCGATGACGGTGAGGACTCCGTCGGCTCCACGTAGACGGCTGCCCACGTTTTGCCAGGCAGGCAGGAACCTGCCCAGCGCAGACGGCTCGACCGGCTCAACCTCCTTGCGGGCTGCAGCAAGAGACCTTCGCCGCATCCGCCGGAGGACTTCGGCGTCGCACCACTCGGTGCCGTAACCGCCAGGGCTGAACTCACCTTCCGTGACGCGGCCTGACGCTGCGAGTCGCTTCAACCCGTCATGCGCGACAGCTTGGCCAAGCCCGAACCGGCTTGCCACCTGCGAGGTGGTGAACGGCGCATGGGTCCGGGCGAAGCGGGCGATCAGATCTCCAAGGGGGTCCGCCACGGGCTCGGTGAAGACCTCTGGCACACCCGCAGGAACCGGCACGCCGAGGGCATCGCGGAGCCTGGCAACGTCTTCGACCGCGGCCACATATTCCGTGCCGGCGATGCGGATGCGGACAGCCCGGCGAGCCTTTTCGAGCGCTGCGACCCAGCCGGGCGCGGTTGCCTCGTCGATTGTGCGAGTCACAATCTCGGCGGGAGTCAAAGGACCCAGCATGCGCAGC
This sequence comes from Nocardioidaceae bacterium, assembly GCA_013696065.1. Taxonomy (GTDB): domain Bacteria; phylum Actinomycetota; class Actinomycetes; order Propionibacteriales; family Nocardioidaceae; genus JACCZJ01. Next base: position 2,763 of record JACCZJ010000462.1, on the reverse strand, counting down.
AAGTCAGCCACTCCCTCGATATCGCGCGCTTGTCGGTCCTCGGCAAGCCGCTGAAGCTCGCGCTCGATCTGCCCGACGACGTCTGCGTCGAGCAGGTCGCGCAGCTCAGTGCGACCGAGCAGCTCGCCAAGGAGCGCAGGGTCGAGAGCAAGTGCTGCGGCCTTGCGCTCGGCGAGTGGTGAGTCGCCCTCATAGATGAACGAGGCGACATAGCCGAAAAGCAGCGACCGGGCGAAGGCACTGGGCGTGGTGGTTTGCACCTCGACGACCCGGATGCTCCGTGCATCGATGTCGCGCATCAACTGGACCAGGGCAGGTAGGTCGTAGACATCCTGAAGGCACTCTCGGACCGCCTCCAACACGATGGGGAACGAGCCGTACTTGCTCGCCACCTCGAGCAGCGCGGCCGATCGTTGGCGCTGCTGCCACAGCGGGGAGCGTTTGCCGGGATCGCGTCGCGGCAGCAACAACGCCCGCGCGGCGCACTCTCGGAACCGGGAGGCAAACAGCGCCGACCCGCCGACCTCCGTGGTGACGAGATCGTCGATCTCGTCAGCCTCGAAGAGCACCAGGGCGGCGCTCGGCGGCTCGGCGTCGGTCTCGGGGATGCGGATCACGATGCCGTCGTCACCGGCCATCGCCTGGGCATCGATCCCGAAACGCTCCCGCAAACGCGCGCCAATCGCCAACGCCCATGGGCCATGCACCGCGGCGCCGTAAGGCGAATGCACGATCAGCCGCCAGTCACCGAGCTCGTCATGGCATCGCTCGACCACCAGTTGCCGGTCATGGGGGACGTAGCCGGTGTCAGCGAGTTGTTCGACGATGAACGCGACGAGGTTGGTGGCAGCGAAGGCGTCCAGCCCGGCACTGGCTGCTCGCTCGACCGCTGCGGGCTGTTTGAGCTTCGCCAACTCCCGCACGAACGCCCCCACGGCGGCGCCCAGCTCCGCCGGGCGACCGATGGCGTCGCCCTTCCAGAACGGGAGGCGACCGGGCTGACCGGGTGCGGGGGAGACGAGCACCCGGTCGTGGGTGATGTCCTCGATCCGCCAGCTGGAGGCGCCCAGGGCGAAGACGTCACCCACGCGTGACTCGTAGACCATCTCCTCGTCGAGCTCTCCGACTCGGGAGGCCTTTTCCCCGACCAGGAATACCCCGAACAATCCCCGGTCGGGGATGGTGCCGCCCGAGGTGACCGCGAGTCGCTGCGCGCCGGGGCGTCCGGTGAGCGTGTTGGCGATCCGGTCCCACACGAGACGTGGCCGCAGCTCCGCGAACTCGTCTGAGGGATAGCGTCCGGACAACAGGTCGAGGGTGGCGTCGTAGGCCGATCGCGGGAGGGTAGCGAAGGACGCTGTCCGCCGTACGACGGACAACAGCACGTCGGCGTCCCACGGCTCGATGGAGGTCGCGGCCACGATCTGTTGCGCCAGCACGTCGAGGGGGTTGGTCGGCACCCTCAAGGCCTCGATCTGTCCCGCCCGCATGCGTTCGACCGTGACCGCTGTCTGCACCAGGTCGGCTCGATGCTTGGGGAAGACCACGCCATGGGAGATCTCGCCCACTTGGTGACCGGCGCGCCCCACCCGTTGCAGCCCACTGCCGACCGAGGGCGGTGACTCGACCTGGATGACCAGGTCGACCGCACCCATGTCGATGCCGAGCTCGAGGCTCGACGTGGCGACCACACAGGGCAGCCGACCTGCCTTGAGATCGTCCTCGATCAGCGCGCGCTGCTCCTTGCTCACCGAGCCGTGATGGGCACGGGCGATAACAGGGGGCGAGCCCACTGATGCGCCGCTTTGCGCCATGACCTGAGCGGGCTGTCCGGGCCCAGGCAGCTCGTCGCCGCGGCGTTCGGCGGCGATCTCGTTGAGCCGCGCCGTGAGCCGCTCGGCGAGGCGGCGGGAGTTGGCGAAGACGATGGTCGAGCGGCGTTGCTCGATCAGGTCGACGATGCGCTCCTCGACATGGGGCCAGATGGAGGCGCGAGGGGGGTTGCCCGCGGCAGGACCTTCGAGATCGTCGGTGATGGTGCCCAACTCGGTCATGTCCTCGACGGGTACGACGACCTGCAGGTCCCACTGCTTCTTCGACGCGGGGGCGACCACCTCGACCGGGCGGGCTCCACCCAGGAAACGGGCGACCTCGTCTATGGGTCGCACGGTGGCTGACAGTCCAATGCGCTGGGCTGGATGGTCGAGCAACTCGTCGAGGCGCTCGAGCGAGAGGGCCAGATGCGCGCCACGCTTGGTCCCTGCCACGGCGTGCACCTCATCCACGATCACCGTGTCGACTCCGCGCAGCGCCTCTCGGGCCTGAGAGGTGAGCATGAGGAAGAGCGACTCGGGGGTGGTGATGAGCACGTCGGGCGGTTTGGCGCTGATGCGGCGGCGATCGGCCGCCGAGGTGTCACCAGTCCTCACGCCGACAGCGATGTCGGGCGACTCGAGCCCCAGCCGGCGGGCGGTCTGCTGGAGGCCGACGAGCGGCGCCCGCAGGTTGCGCTCGACGTCAACGGCGAGAGCCTTGAGGGGAGACACGTAGAGCACGCGACAACGGCGTCGAGGCTGGTCGGGACGCGGTGTCGTTGCTAGGCGGTCGAGCGCCCACAAGAACGCGGCCAGCGTCTTGCCCGAGCCGGTGGGCGCCACGACCAACGCGTTGCGCCCGGCCGCGATGGTCTGCCACGCGCCTGTCTGAGCTGGCGTCGGCTCCGCAAACGCGTCGCTGAACCAGGCTTGCGTGACGGGGGAGAAG
>JACCZJ010000455.1 GCA_013696065.1 Nocardioidaceae bacterium | reverse complement strand
CTACAGTGACATCACTATGGTGTCACTGTCAATACCATAGTGGCAACGAGTGTGCCGCTCACCAGCAGAAGGGGGGCTTTCAGCGCTTCTCCCGCGATGCGACCCTCCGTGGGCGGCTTGGCTGGGCATGGCTGACCCGGACGAATCCAGCGCCGTGGCAACCACTCAACCGCGTAGCGTTGAGCCCATGACTGATGGCGTTTCTGTCGGGAGAGGGCCCCTCTCTTTCGCGGATGTGGTTTTGGTGGCGCGCCACGAGGCATCGGTCCAACTCACCGATGATGCTGTCGCCGTCATCGGTGAGTCCCGGCGCGTGGTCGAGCAGTTGGCCGAGGCGCCCACTCCGGCGTACGGCATCTCGACCGGTTTCGGCGCCCTGGCGACCCGGCACATCCCCGGGCCGCAGCGGGCGCAGCTGCAAAAGTCGCTCATCCGCTCGCATGCTGCGGGATCAGGACCGGAGGTCGAGCGCGAGGTGGTGCGCGCCATGATGCTGCTGCGCCTCTCCACGTTGGCGACGGGCCGGACTGGGGTCCGGATCGAAACAGCCCGAACGCTCGCGGCCTTGTTGTCGCACGGGCTCACGCCGGTAGTGCACGAGTACGGCAGCCTGGGTTGCTCCGGTGACCTCGCCCCGCTCGCGCACTGCGCTCTCGCGCTGATGGGGGAGGGCGAGGTTCGAGACCGAGACGGGGTACGACGATCGGCCGCCGACGCCCTTGCCGGAGCTGGCATCAAGCCGGTCGAGCTCCAAGCCAAAGAGGGGCTCGCCCTGATCAACGGCACCGACGGCATGCTGGGCATGTTGGTCCTCGCCATCGACGATCTGCGGAGATTGCTGCAGTCGGCCGATATCGGCGCAGCCATGTCGGTCGAAGGGCTGCTCGGAACCGACCGGGTCTTCGCCGCAGACCTGCAAGCCATGCGACCTCACCCGGGCCAGGCCGTCTCGGCAACCAATCTGCGAGCGCTGCTCGCCGGTTCGGCCGTCATGGCGAGCCATCGCGGACCCGACTGCCACCGGGTGCAAGATGCCTACTCGATGAGGTGCTCGCCGCAGGTGCTGGGGGCAGCGCGCGACACGCTCGACTATGCAGCCGTGGTCGCCCAGCGTGAGCTCGCCTCGACAGTCGACAACCCGGTCGTGTTGCCCGACGGGCGAGTCGAGAGCAACGGCAACTTCCACGGGGCACCGATCGCTTATGTGCTCGACTTCTTGGCCATCCCGGTAGCCGATGTGGCGAGCATGGCCGAGCGTCGTACCGACCGGTTGCTCGACAGGACTCGCAACGCCGGTCTGCCGCCGTTCCTCGCCGACGACCCCGGCGTCGACAGCGGTCACATGATCGCGCAGTACACGCAAGCCGCGATCGTGTCGGAGCTCAAGCGCCTCGCCAATCCCGCCAGTGTCGACTCGATCCCGTCGAGTGCGATGCAGGAAGACCACGTCTCGATGGGCTGGTCGTCGGCGCGCAAGCTGCGTCGTGCGATCGACGGCCTCGCCCAGGTGCTCGCGATCGAGATTCTCACCGCAGCCAGGGCCCTCGACCTGCGAGACCCCCTCCAACCAGGACCCGCGACAGCCGCAGTCATCGCTGCCCTCCGCCAACACGTTGCCGGCCCAGGCCCCGACCGTCACCTCTCGCCGGAGATCGCGGCCACCGTCGAGCTGGTGCGATCGGGCGACCTGGTCGCGGCAGCAAACTCCGCCCTCCCCGCGCCCCTCTCATGACTTCCCCAACCCGGTCTCATGACCTCCAGCCCGGTCTCATGACCTCCAGCCCGGTGTCAACACCTCCAGCCCGGCCCCACACTTCCCAGTCCGGAGAGCCCTGCGCCTCGGCGAGAGAAGAGCACTGATGACCACCTCCCGGAACATCGACACCTCCCGCAATGTCCGCGCCGCGCGTGGCACCGAGTTGACCGCCCGGTCTTGGCAAACCGAGGCACCGCTGCGCATGCTGATGAACAACCTCGACCCCGAAGTGGCTGAACACCCTGAAGAGCTAGTCGTGTACGGCGGCTCAGGCAAGGCCGCACGAGACTGGCCGTCATATGACGCGATCGTCCGGTCCCTCATCGAGCTCCAGCTGGACGAGACGCTGCTGGTCCAGAGCGGCCGCCCGGTCGGCATCATGCGCACCCACGAGTGGGCACCGAGGGTGCTCATCGCCAACTCCAACCTCGTCGGCGAATGGGCCAACTGGGAGGAGTTTCGTCGCCTCGAGCAACTCGGCCTCACCATGTATGGCCAGATGACGGCGGGGTCGTGGATTTACATCGGCACCCAAGGCATCTTGCAGGGCACCTACGAGACATTCGCCGCCATTGCCGCGAAGCTCGCGGCCGCTGGCCGGACCCCGAGCAGCAACGACACCCTGGCCGGCACGATCACCTTGACGGCCGGGCTCGGCGGCATGGGTGGTGCTCAGCCGCTCGCCGTCACCATGAACGACGGCGTCTGCATCTGCATCGAGTGCGACGACACCCGTATCAAGCGGCGCATCGAGCACCGCTACCTCGACATCCAGGCCGACTCGCTCGAGCACTCACTCGCCCTCGCCATCGAGGCCCGCGACAAAGGCAAGCCCGTGTCGATCGGTGTGCTCGGCAACGCCGCCGAGATGGTGTCGGCACTGCTGGATATGGATGCGCCCATCGACATCGTGACCGATCAGACGTCGGCGCACGACCCGCTGATGTACCTGCCGGTCGGCGTCGCCTTCGACGACTGGATCGCCCTGCGGCAAAAGGACCCGAAGGACTTCACCGGCCGGGCACGTGAATCGATGGCGCGCCACTGCGAGGCGATGGTCGGCTTCCAGGACAAGGGCGCCGAGGTCTTCGACTACGGCAACTCGCTGCGCGCCGAGGCAAAGCTGGGCGGATACGACGGCGCCTTCAACTACCCCGGCTTCGTCCCGGCATACATCAGGCCGCTCTTCTGTGAAGGCAAAGGGCCGTTCCGCTGGGCTGCACTCTCCGGCGACCCCGCGGACATCGCCGCCACGGATCGCGCGATCCTCGACCTGTTCCCCGACGACGACAAGCTCGCGCGCTGGATCAAGAAGGCGGGCGAACGGGTCGCCTTCCAAGGTCTGCCGGCGCGGATCTGCTGGCTCGGGTACGGCGAACGACACCTCGCGGGCACTCGTTTCAACGACATGGTCGCCTCAGGTGAGCTGCAAGCACCTCTGGCTATCGGGCGAGACCATCTCGACTGCGGGTCGGTCGCGTCGCCATACCGTGAGACCGAGTCGATGCTCGACGGGTCGGACGCGATCGCCGACTGGCCGCTGCTGAACGCCATGGTCAACGTGGCTTCGGGCGCCACCTGGGTGTCGATCCACCATGGCGGCGGCGTCGGCATCGGACGCTCGATCCATGCCGGCCAAGTAGTGGTTGTCGACGGGACGGAGCTCGCCAGCCAAAAGGCAGAGCGGGTCCTCACCAACGATCCCGGCATGGGCGTGATCCGCCATGTCGATGCGGGGTATCAGCGCGCCGAAGAGGTGGCGTCGCAGCGCGGCGTCGCCGTACCGATGCAGCCAGCTGACCTGGAAGCGGCACCAAGCACCTACCCACACCAATCCGAGGCGTGAATCCCTGAGCGTGCCTGTCCGTCACGATGTTCAGCAGTGAGCCGCTGACGCGGCGGTGTGACAATCAGACTTCGCCCAGTTATCTTCAGTTCAGCTCGATCTGAGCCACGAGACGAGGTAAGCGCGTGCAGCAGGACCCGATGATCGGACCCGGCCCCGATCTCGCAATCGTGGGGGCTGCGCGCAGCGGCACCTCTTTGTTGGCGTCGCAGCTCTCACTTCATCCCGACATCGACCCGTGCTCGGTCAAAGAACCAAACTTCTTCAGTCGCGGGGGCGGGGAGGATGTCGAGTCGTACGACGGCCTCTTCGCTCCGCGTGAGCCGGGTTTGCTGCGGCTGGACGCCAGCGCCTCCTACACCTATCCGAAGTTTGACAACGCGTTGAAGCTGCTCGCCGACACCTCCCCGGACGTGTTCGTGGTCTACATCGTGCGCGATCCGGTCCCGCGAGCCATCTCCCACTTCCTGTTCTACCGCCACTACTTTCGGAACGAGAAGGCTCCCACCTTCGGGGAGGCCCTGCGTGCGTCGAGTTTCTACGCTGACGTGAGCGACTACGAGCGGTGGTGCGAGGTGCTGGACAACACCTTTCCAACGGAGCGGGTGCTCGTCGTGCCGTTCAGTGCCCTCACCCAGTCCAGCCACGGTGTCGCATCGGTCATCTGCGAACAGCTGCGCATTTCGCCCTCTCCGAACGTGGCGACCAAAGTATCGGCTCATCGCAACAGCGTCGTGGCCTTTCGTTCTCCGATGGTTCGCAAGCTCACCAGCAGGCTGCGGAAGAGCCGGCTCTACCCACAGGTCCGGAGCACCCTAGGGGCTCATCGGATGCGGCAGATCCGAGCGTTAGCCACGGAGAAGCCAGAACTCCCCAGCAGCGAGGAGGTGTTGGCGTCTTGCGACGCAGGCCAACGCGCACAACTGGCGGCACTCGAAGACCGTGCCCGCCGTGCTGTTGATGACTGGTTGACTCGCCAGGATGCTCGTACCGGCCTCAACTGGGGCGCGCAGTGGCGGGGTTCGGCCTGACTGACCAGCAGCGGTTTGCCTGCGCCAGCGAAGCGTCGCGGCCGGGCCTCAGCTGCGGGTCTAGCCGGTCCGCTCGCTCACGACATCGGCGTAGATCCCCTCCAGCCCTTCAAGGCTGCGCTGCGGGGTGTGGTGAGCCTCGTATGCCGCTCGACCGTTCCCTCCCATCCGACGCAGCGTTTCGGGGGTTGAAGTTAGTTTTACGACGGTGTCGGCGAGGGAGAGGGCGTCTCTGGTCCGGAAGGCAGCGCCTGCGTCAGCGGCAAGCACAGACGCGCAGATATTCTCCAGGTCGGAGCAGATCACGGGGGTTCCACTGGCGAACGCCCGGAGAATGCTCAGCGGCTGCGCTTCGTACCACTCTGAGGGAAAGACTAAGACCTCGGCGTCGCGGAGCAACTCGGTCATCTCTGCCTGCTCGACCCAGCCCACGTAGCGGATCGAAGGATGAGTCGCAGCCGCCGCTTCGACAAGTCCACGCAGTGGCCCGTCGCCGGCGATGGTGAGTGACAGCTTCGAACCGACAGTTTTCCACGCTTCGAGCAGGGTCCTGATGCCCTTTTCTTCAACGAGCCGGCCGGCGTATAACGCGAAACTGACCGGACCTGTGCTGGCAGGTGGAGGCCCAGGGTCTGGGACGGCGTTGGGTTTGACCACAACCTGGGAGCGGCGTATGCCGTCCCGGACGAGCAGCTCGGCCGCAAAGTCGGTGAGTGCGATGAAGCGGGCAACGTGACGTGAGAACGTGCCTGAAAGCCGATGGGTGGCCAAAGACAGCGTCAAGGCGGCGCTAGCGGGGGTGCTCGAGTGGTAGCACCGATGGCGCAGACCCGGCAGCTTGACCGTCTTGCCGATGCAGTCTTCGCAGGGCACACCGTCGCGCAGACAAGTGCCGGCGATACACGAGTAGCGGTAGCTGTGGACCGTGGTGACCGCGGGACAGCCCATCCGCGAAGCTGTTCGGAATACCGCGGGCGACAGCAGCGGAAAGGGGGTGTGCACGTGGACGACATCAGGACGGAACCGTGTGATGAGGCGATGCAGCTCACGTGTCGCGGGCACGTTCCATACGGCATCGATGGGGCCGCGTACGGATTGCCCCGTCGCCGAGGCGGGTTCGAGGCAGAACTGCTCAACGACGTGCCCTGCGTCCCGAAGCAACTGACCCTCTTCTTCGAGCACCTCATCGGCGCCGCCTCGGGCGGAGTGGCGGTTGTGTGCTTGGAGTATGCGCATTGTCATCCCGCAGTCGTCTTGATGAGTCGGAAGTTCGGCCGCAGGGTCAGGTGGGTGCTCAGTCCCATGCGGCGTCGCGTCGTGAACCACATGGCCGCGAACAACACGACGGTTACTGCGGCGGCACTAGCGGCGACGCCAACAGCTCCGAACAGTCGTGCTGCCAGGAGTCCCAGCACAACGCGGGCGACCACCCCTGACCACTGAACTCTGGCAACCACGCCTTCATGGTGGCTCATGATGAGAACCGTGCCGGCCAATCCCACAAGGACATTAGCGATGTTGCCGACCGTTAACAGCATAAGGAGAGGCGCCGCCTCGGAGAAGCTGCCGCCGAATACCCAGCCCAGCAAAGGTCCCGGGATGAGCAACATGGGCAGCCAAAACGTTGCGGTTGCGGCTGTCGCCATCGTGGCACCGGTCCGCAGCAACGGCTCTAGGCGTTGGTCGTCGTCTCGCACGAGCAAGCGAGAGACGACAGGCGCAAACACGACCTGCAGGGATGTCAGCGGGATCACCAGCAGCATGGACAGCCGCTGAGCCGCACCGAATTGGGAGGTCGCCCAACTGGTGAGCACCAGGCCGGCAAGCCAGAGCTCGATCGTGGAGTTGAGGTAGGTCGCGGCCTGGTTGCTGGTGAACCGCCAATCTCGGCGTAGCACGACCGACACGTCCCGGAAAACGTTGCCGCTCACGGAGACGTGGCGCCACACAGCGACAGTCCTGCTGCGTGCCCATAAGACGGGGATCGCGAAACCGACCGCCGTGGCGCAGAGGGCGCCCGCGAGACCGGTTTCGGGAGCGAGCAACCACACCGCGACGACGAACGCGCTCTGGAGCACCGACACGAGCGCCCCGCCGGAGCGGCCTTCGAGAAGGCTGGCAAAGCGCACCTGGCCGAATCCCCGCAAATAATTGGCCCAGATCTTCTGCTGGCCGCTCAAGAAGACGAGGACACCGAGGCCCACAGACGTGGCCCACCTGTCCACGACGCTGCTCGGGTCGACGATGAAATAAGTGACCACGGCGCTGACCACACTGACGAGTGGCAAAGTCACCAGGCTGACCGCGCGAACTCCTCGACGTAGCTGCGCCAAACCCTCCACATCCGACAGGTCCATCCTGGCGGCTTCACGCAGCCCGGATCGATGCACCCCGAGTAGGCCAATCTGGCCGATCAATGTGGTGACCGTGATCGCGATCACGAAGTAGCCGAAGTCGGTGGGTCCGAGAAGCCTGCTGGCAGCGGCGTTGAGGACGAGGTACCCGAGGATTGCCACGCCATACGACAAGGCGAACCACACCATGGCGCCTCTCAACGAGACGCCGCGCTGTGCTGTTCTCATATCAGGGCCGGTTGCGATCGGTATGACGCCCCGGCGCCTACGCCTGCGACCGGCCGGTAGCGATGGGCAGCGAGCGCCCCCGCAATAAATCCCAGGGTTACCCACTCCACAGGGTTGATCAACCCTCCGCCCGAGGTGACGAACCTGACGATCGGCAGCACGAAAGCCGCGGCCACAGGCAGCATCCAGTCCGGTTCGAGGTGCAGCCGCGACACGAGCTTCAGCCAAGTCCAGACAACGCTCAGCACGACCACCGCCGCTGGCAGCGCAACGAAGATGCCGCCCCGCAGCAGCGCGTCGAGAACGAAGTTGTGGGAGCTGGCCTTCTCCGTCTCGACACCGCCGAGGAGAAAATAGCTTCCCAACGAGTCGAACGCCTGCTCATACAGACCCTGTCGGGCCTCGTACGAGGAGGTGTCGGTGGTGAATCGGTTCCACAGCACCAGTCCTGCGCCCGACGCGGCAGCCAGAGCCACGAACGCGAGGCTCACGTACGCGAGGACGACTTGACGTGCGCTGAGGGTGAAGGTGCGGACCGAGCGGAAGAGCGACAACATCGGCCAGACGGCGGCGGCGATGATGATGGAGCGGCTCAGCGAGCTGATCAGCAATACCGTAGCCATCAGCATGGAGAACTGATAAGCCACTCGCAGAGCAGGCGATCGCAGCGGGCGAGACCGCGCCGCCCAAGCGGAGATGTACATGGCGCACAGCACCGCGCCGAAAACCTCATGGCGGATGTTGCCTCGAACGGTTTCCTCGTCGTATCCGAAGCCGACAAATGCCGTCTTGAAGAGCTGCTTTTGAAAGATTTCGGGGTCGCCGGCGCTGATCGTCTGGGCGAAGACTCTTGCCGGGTTCACTCCGTTGCGAAGCATCGAGTACGACAAGGCGACTAACACCGCAACTGACGCCGTTGCAGCCGTCCAGCGCAGCAGCTCGACGGCCTTCCCTTCTTGGTCAGTACGGGCCCGGTAGATAAAGGCGCCGACGGCCAGGAACACCCCTAGGTACAAAAACTCCTGGAAGGGGCCGACCGGCAACTTGCCGTAGTACAGCTGGATGGCGGACCAGACGGTGAGCATGCAGACGTTGGCGAGCACGAAGGGGCCGAGTTGGCGCCGCAATGGCACGATCACGTGTGGCTTGTATCGGATAAAAAAGATGCCGGCAAAGGCAAGGATGGCCAACTGGTGGAGTCTGGCTGCGCCCAAGAGCGGATTGGTGACGATGATGTACCACTGCAACGGTAAAGCGGCGAGCGTCGCCAAAAGGCCCCACTTCACCTGGACTCCCCTCCTGATGGCCAGGGACCCGCCTGCGCGGCACTATGCTGGGGGTTCACCTGCGGGCACCGCCACTAATCGGGAAAATGGTCTTTCGGGAGGTATCATGCCAGGTAAAGTGCAACGCATATGGGGGATCCGATGGGGTGGCAGTGGATAGTGATGTGATCGACCTGCGCGGTCAGTCGCTGCTGTTGCGCCGGCGCTGGCGCTCGATCGCACTGATGACGATTCTGGGTCTGGCTGCGGCGCTGGCACTGGCCTATCTGCAAACCCCGACGTTCGTCGCTCAGGCGGAAGTGCTGGTCGACCCGTTGTCCGAGCAGACGTTGTCCAGCGGAGTGATCGTCCCCTCTGAGGAGGTATCGACTCAGCTGGAGGTGCTGGGTTCGGAGCCCGTCGCCGCAAACGTGATCGATGAGTTGGGGTTGCAGGACACCCCCTCGCAGCTGCTGAAGACGGTGACGGTTACGCCAATCGAGAACACTCGTGTGCTCACGATCGAGGTCACCCGCGCCAAGCCGGCGGAGGCCACCGATATTGCCAACGCGTTCGCCGCCGAGTACTTGACCTACCGACAAGCGCGCGCTGTGGACCAGGCCAACGCCCAGCGGGAGGCGTATATCGAGGAGTTCGCTCTCCTACAGGACGAGTTCGCGAGCGTCACCAGCGAGATCCAAAATTCCAGCGGCAGCGACGTGACCGCTCTGCGGGCTCGCAAACAGTCGCTCTTGATCCAGCTCACATCGGCGTCGACGCAGATTTCTGTGTTGGCACCTCCAGGTGTAGACACCCTGAGGGGTGGCCAGATACTTGAACCCGCCACTTTGCCCAGCTCAGCCGCGGCGCCGCGGCCCATCAATCTTGGCGTGCTCGGCGCCGTGATCGGCCTGATGTTAGGAATCGGCTTGGCGTTCGTCCGTGATCGGGTCGATGACGCGGTGCGTGACGAGGATCGACTGCGGGAGGTGCTTGGCGGCAAGTCGGTGCTGGGCCACATCCCGCACTGGGGCGGGTCGCGCTCCGGCCGGATCGCTACGCTGATCGAGCCCCACTCCCCCATGAGCGAGGCGTACCGCACGCTGAGTACCAATGTGCGCTTCCTGCTGGCTGCCTCGACCACGCGGAGTCGGGGAGCACGGGGCGGCAGCGCCGTGATGGTGTCGTCGGCGGAGGCTTCTGAAGGCAAGACGTCCGTGGCCGCCAATCTGGCTGTCGCCGCGGCCCGGGTCGGACTTGACGTCATCGTCGTCGATGCCGATTTGCGCCACCCCATGTTGTCGGAGCTGTTCGGCCTCGGTGGCTCCGCCGGATTGTCTGACGTTCTCGCCACGGGTGGCGCCGTCCACGACCATGTGCTCGACGTCGGCATCGCCAACCTGCGGGTGCTGCCGGGTGGCTCTGTGCCTCCCAATCCCGCCGAACTGCTGGCTTCCCCCGGCGCCCAAGACCTGCTCAGTCAGCTAAGTCAGGACTGTGATCTGTTGATCTTGGACAGCGCGCCCATCCTGCGAGTTGCTGACTCTCTCGAGCTCGTCACTCATGTGGATCTGGTGCTGCTTGTTGCCCGCAACGCGGTGAGCCGTTTGCGCAACGTGTCTGCTGCCGTCGACCGGGTGCAGCAAGCGGGCGGCGAGCTTTCCGGGGCCGTTTTCAACGACGTGGACGCGCGAGCCAGCAGCTTCTCTGACGGCTACCATCCGCCGGCGAAGCGGAATGTCATCTCCACATCTGTCAACTGACAGCACGCTCGCTACTTGTGGTGCGGCCGACAACCAGTTGAGCGACGGCTCTCACCAATTGGTCGATCTCAGCAACGACACCCAACGTGGCCGGCGCGTTCAGCGTCGCGGGGTCGAGGACGTCCACAGCCTCCGGGGCGGCAGCCACCATCGGCCGAGAGCGATGCATGGTGTGCGCCACATCATCGAGATGCGCGGCGTCACGCGCGAGAACGACCGCATCCCCGAGGCGCACGATCTCTTTGAGAGTGAAGGTCTTTGCGAGCGCCCGGGGCTGCATCCGACTCACTGCGCCTCGCTGATCCTCCGTCATCGTGATAATCAAGTGGTTGCTGGTGACAGCGTCGGCGTCGAGTAAGCGGGCGCGGTGTGAGGTGAGATCGATGCCCAGCTCTGCTGCGGCGGTGCGTATGTGCGGGAGGACGATTGATTCGGTGACAGCCTCGAGACCAGCGCTCGTCACGACGTAACGGTCTGGCTGTGGGCTGAGCTCGACGAGGAGCCGCTCAAGCAGATTGGCCGCGAAGGGACTGCGCCCTTGGTTGGCGTGGCAGACGAAAACGATTCGCTGCGGCGTCGTACCTGCTGACCTAGCTGGTTTTGCGATGATCGGAGCGGTCATCTGTCACGCGCCTCGGCGATCGTCAGCATCTTTGGATACAGCCTCGGATTCCAACCTCCCCCTCCATTGGCTAGTCGCACCGACCGGACGAACATCTCGAGAAGGTATAACGAGACGAGATGTGGTGCTGCCGACGGGGTGACGCCGAGGGCGACGAGGTCGAGAGTTGCCCCGTCCACGGCCAAGACAGCGGCCTCGATGCCGTGTGCCGGAAGTGTCTGCTGGAAGTGCCAGTGCAGTGCGTCGAACCCGACGGGGACCAACGGCGCGCTGTGTTCCCAGTCCCACACCGCGACCTTCGCTCCAGCGCTCCCCATATTCCACGCAACCCAGTCACCGTGCCACCGCCCGAATTCCAGCGGAAAACTTTCACCGACCAAGCGGTCGAGCCACGCAGACAAGATACGCGTCTCTGGAGTTTCTCCCACCTCATCCAGCTGTTGGCGCAGACGACGTTCGTACGGCGATCCGGCGAGATGACCATGCGCGACCTCTCCTGAATGCGCGACATCAAGGATCAGATGCGGGGCTTGGAGGGGTGGTGTGCTCCACCGGCGTACCGATTCGGGAAGCGGACTCACGACCACGTAGTAGCGGCCGTTCCAAATGCCCTTGGCCATCACGTGCGGCGCCAGCACTGAGGTGAGCTTCCCTGAGACGGCCTCTAGTGACGCGGCCTCGGTCTGAACCATCGCTCGGGTAGCCTGCGACCACCCGAGCTTCGCATAGCCCATGGGAACGCCGCCGGGGGTAAAGAGCTGCAGGGTGGGCTTGGCGTTGGGGTTCTTCCGTCGCACGGTCATGGCGGCAAGAAGCCTCGGAAAGTTGAGCTCTCGGGCCAGGTGGTCAAGGACCATCCACTCGGCCCGCTCGCCCCGGTCGAGTCGGCGATCACAGCTGACAACCAGCTGGTCATGAAACGCCAGGGTAGCCAAACGAGACTTGAAAGCCGCCGCGAGTGCCACGTGGCCTGATCGCGTAGACAGCGACTTCATGGCGTTGTACTTCCACAGGGAGTTCACGGCGGCGGCGTGGGACCCGAGAGGCACCAGAAACTTCGCCTTCTCGAAGTTGGGGATGACGGCGTAGCGCTCCACCACCTCGTGGCCGTCGGGAATGTCCGAGGTGGTGACACGCACGGGGGACGACGTGTCCGAGCCCCAGACCCGATCGACCAGCGCGGACAAGTGAGGGGCCATCATGGGTACCGCGCCTCCCACTCGAAGTCTCTACCGAGCGCTTGGTAGAGGGCTGCGTTGTAGGGGCGGTAGTAGTCGCTCAGCCGGGTGCGCATGTCGTGGCTCATGGACTCATGAGGACGCTCGTTGTATTTGGCGAGCGGGATCGTGCCGACGACCGGAATCTCCAAGAAACGCTGGACTGTCGCGAAAACCTGCTCCGGCTCTGCGAACATCGACTCTGCCTGCAAGATCAGCAACTGCTCAGCGGCAAAGGCTTCGATCCACGCAGACAAATGCTCCAGATAACGTCCTCGTGCAAGGTAGCTGTGATTGTCGTGGTCGAAGGAGTAGTAGGTCGGATCGGAGATCAGGCGTTCGCGATCCACTCCAGCCAGGCGCTGCTCTTCAGCGTCGATGGCCGCCTCGAAGGTGGACATATCCTCGGTTCCCGTGGCCCGGCGGTCCCAGTAGTTCGAATAGGCGCGCGAGACAGGGTCCCGGAGCAACACGATCACCCTTGTTTCGGGCACGGTCTGCCTGGCGCGCTGAGCTGCGGCGGGGTGGAACATGTAGTAGGGGCTGGCCTCACCAACGATGACTGGCCCGTCCACGCGCCGGGAATGTCTGGCTCGAGCCTGCTGGCTGGGGAAGTGCGAGCGGTACCAGTCAGGGCCACGGTGGTAGTGGATATCGAAATAGTGAGAGCTCTTCAGCCGCTGGCTGGTGGGAAACATCCGGGCGACGTGAGGGTGATGGATGAGCCAGTTGATGAGGGAGGTGGTCCCGCCCTTTTTTGTGCCGATGATGAGATAATCCGGTAGTGGCCGCGAGTTGGCTGTCATGACGCCGTACTGACGCGTGGTATCGCGTATGCGTTGAATCACTGGTCGAGGAATGGCCTTACGAAGCTGCTCGTTGTACCGGGGCATCGACATACCGCGTTTGGCATCGTCTTTAGCGGATGGCAACGATTCCTCCATCGGTCAGCGACCGATCATTTGTTTGGGCATTATGGGGAACTGTACGCTCCCCCAGGGCAAGCTAGGTCATCACTGAACGCGCACGGAGACTGCACGCTCCGGTGCAGAGTGGACGTCGAAGGAGTTCGAGTGCGCTTCTTGCATGTGTCAGAAGTCCACGCTGGTGGGGTGCTTAGCCTCCTGCGGGTCTACACGGCCGAGCAGCAACGCAGAGGCCACGAAGTACACCTCCTCGCCCCAGACCCCATGGATTTGAATGTACACGACTATCACCGGTGGGGGATCGACCGAGGAAGCCCCTGGACCTACCCCGCCGCCTTGGCGACGTTGCGCAAGGTCGTTCGGCGAACCCAGCCGGACGTGGTCCACCTACATTCCTTTTTCGCAGGTCTCCTTGGCCGAGTGCTCCCCGGCAGACTGCCTGGTACGCCCGCAGTCCTCTATCAACCACACAGCTGGGCTTTCAACGCTGTTCCTCACGAGATCTTGAGCGCCGCCGTGGTCGGTTCGGAGCGTTGGGCGGCACGGCGTACCGACGTTGTGGCCGGCAATTGCCTCGAGGAGATCGAGGAAGGTCGGCGACATCGCGTCAAGGTCCCTACTGAGATCCTCGGCATCGCGGTGGACACCTCGTACTTCAGCCCCCCAAGTCCCTCCGAGCGTCAGGACCTACGCACTCGACTCGAGCTCGGTTCCCACAAGGTGGCACTGTGTGTCGGCCGCCTGACGCACCAAAAAGCCCAAGATCGTCTAGTGGCCGCGTGGGAGAGGAATCCCGTGCTCGATACCGTTCTGCTCCTGGTCGGCTCGGGGGACGACACGGCGCTCAGGGCACTGGCACCGCGCGAATGGGGTCGATCCATCCGTGCGGTGGGCCACCAAGAGGATGTGCGTTCGTGGCTACGCGCGGCTGACCTCTTGATCCAGTCGTCGCGCTACGAGGGTCAATCGGTGGCTGTGGCCGAAGCCTTGTCATGTGGGCTGCCGGCGATGACGCTGGACGTCAATGGTGCGCATGCAGCGGTAACGGCCGGTCCGCTCCCTCCGGCTGGCGCGGTGGTAGCCCAAGGCGACATCGACGCATTGCTTGACCAGTGTCGTATGAGGACGTCTGATCAGCAGAAGCTGGCGCAAGAGTCGCGGGCCGCCCGGGTGCGAGCCGAGAGCTTGTTCTGCGTCGACACCATGATGGATCGGCTGGACGCCGCCTATGAGCATGCAAGCCGTAACGCAGGGGAGCAGCGACGAGGGCAGTCCGAATGAGCCAACCACCAGCTCCGACGTTTGCGATTGCTGGAGCAGCACGGGCTGGAAGCACTGCCGTGGCAGAGGCGGTTCGTCGCCATCCAGACGCCTTCGTATGTCAGCCCAAGGAACCGCATTACTACGCGCTCGCCAACACGGATGTCTCATTCACCGGACCGGGGGACGACATCACGATCAACCGCGTGGCAGTCACCGATCGGACAAAGTTTCTGGAGTTGTTTACGACTACCGCCGCCACCACAGCGCGGGGAGATGGTTCAGTCTCCACGCTCTATTATTATGACCGGTCAATCCCCGTCATGAAAGACGTCAACCCAGACATGCGCGTGGTTATCATTCTGCGGCATCCTGTCGATCGGGCCTATTCGAGTTATCAATACTTGCGTGTCCGCGGGTTCGAGCCTTTGGACGACTTCTTGACGGCCGTCAGCAAAGAGGAGGATCGCAAGCGGGACAACTGGCACCACTTGTGGCACTACACCTCGATGAGCTATTACGCGAGTTCCGTGGCTGCGTTCAAAGAGAAATTCGGCCCCTCGCGAGTTCACGTGTTGCTTCATGACGACCTCACCGCTGAGCCCGCCCCAAGCATCAACGCCGTGTATGAATTCCTTGGGTTGGATCCGCGACTGGCTCCGGCTGAGGTGGCACGAGTCAACGTGTCGGGCAAGCCTCGTCGAGCCGGCGTTCAACAAGCTATCAGCTGGGCGAGTCGCCATGAGGCGGTCCGAAGTGGCTTGAAACGGGTTGTGCCCTTCAGTTTGCGTGAGCGCATCCGGTCGGCCAACCTGCAGCCCAACAGTGCCTCGACGGCCGAGTTCTCCGAACTCCAGTCACTGTTCCGTGAGGACCTCCTCGGGTTACAGGACGTCCTCGGGCGGTCACTGGCGCCTTGGCTTAGCCCTGATCGATAGTGCTGTGAGCACTGTGGGTACGAGAGCCGTTCCTGCGTGGAGCCAATGCT
>JACCZJ010000047.1 GCA_013696065.1 Nocardioidaceae bacterium | reverse complement strand
GCTATGACCGGCTCGTGAAGGCAGCACCCGAACACGTAGCCAGCGTGCGCACTGCCCTGATCGACGTGGTGTCCCCCGCGGACCTGGAGGCTATCCACCGCGCCTTCTTGGCTGTGGCCGACAAGCTGCAGACTCAAGTACGCGATCGGTCGCTCTCGGAGCAGCCCGCCTAACCTTTTGGGAGCAACCCACCCCAACGGCGGCGGCTGGCATCGCCAGGGCTCGCGGTCACCAGCGTCGTCGGCGCTTGGGTGCGGGCGTTAGTCGCGGGTGAGGCGTCGATGCGTCACAGCGTGGGGACGGGCGGCCTCGGCACCCAGCCGTTCAATCTTGTTTTGCTCGTAGTCGGCGAAGTTGCCCTCGAACCAGAACCAGCGTGCGGGGTCATCGGCGTCGCCCTCCCAGGCCAAGATGTGTGTCGCCACCCGGTCGAGGAACCACCGGTCGTGGCTGATAACCACCGCGCAACCAGGGAAGTCGAGCAACGCGTCCTCGAGCGACTGCAGCGTCTCGACGTCCAGGTCGTTGGTGGGCTCGTCAAGCAACAAGAAGTTGCCGCCCATCTTCAGCGTCAGTGCCAGGTTGAGGCGGTTGCGCTCGCCCCCACTCAGCACGCCAGCCTGTTTTTGTTGGTCAGGGCCCTTGAAGCCGAACGACGCGATATAGGCCCGGCTGGGCATCTCGAAGTTTGCGACCTTGATGTGGTCGAGCCCGTCAGAGACCACCTCCCAGACGTTCTTCTTGGACTCGAGTCCCCCACGGCTCTGGTCGACGTACGAGATCTTGACGGTGTCGCCGACCTTGAGATCGCCCGCGTCCGGGGCCTCTTCGTTCGTGATCATGCGGAACAGCGTGGTCTTGCCGACGCCGTTGGGGCCCACCACACCGACGATGCCAGCGCGCGGGAGAGAGAAGCTCACGTCGTGCATCAACATGCGGTCGCCGTACCCCTTGGCGAGGTTGGCGGACTCGAGAACCACGTCACCGAGCCGAGGACCGGCCGGGATGTTGATCTCTTGCAGGTCGACCTTGCGACCACGCTCGGCCTCAGCTGCGAGCTCCTCGTATCGCGCCAAACGTGACCTCGACTTGGCCTGCCTTGCCTTGGGATTGGAGCGCACCCATTCGAGCTCACGCTCCAAGATCTTTTGCCGCTTGGCGTCCTTGCGGCCCTCGACGACGAGCCGTTGCTGCTTGGTCTCCAGGTATGTCGAATAGTTGCCCTCGTAGGGATGGGCCTTGCCACGGTCGAGCTCGAGGATCCACTGGGCCACGTTGTCGAGGAAGTAGCGATCGTGTGTGACGGCCAGGACGGCGCCTGGATATTTGGACAGGTGTTGCTCGAGCCACATCACACTTTCGGCATCCAGGTGGTTCGTCGGCTCGTCGAGCAGCAGCAGGTCTGGCTGTTGCAGGAGCAGCTTGCACAACGCCACCCGGCGCCGCTCCCCTCCGCTCAGCCGGTCGACCGTCACGTCGGGCGGTGGGCAGCGAAGAGCATCCATCGCCTGGTCGAGCCGGGAGTCGAGGTCCCAGGCGCTGGCATGATCCAGGTCGGTCTGCAGGTCGCCCATTTCCGCCAGCAAGGTGTCGTAATCTGCGTCGGGGTCTGCGAGCTCGACCGAGATCTCGTTGAAGCGGTTCAGCTTGCCTTTGACGTCGCTGACTGCCTCTTCGACGTTGTCGAGGACTGTCTTGCCCTCGCTGAGTGGCGGCTCCTGGAGCAGGATTCCCACCGTCGCACCAGGGTCGAGCAATGCGTCACCGTTGGACGGTTGTTCGAGTCCGGCCATGATCTTCAACAGGGTGGACTTGCCAGTCCCGTTAGGACCCACCATGCCTATCTTGGCGCCGTGGAGAAACGAGAGCGTGACGTTGTCGAGCACCACTTTGTCACCCAGGGCCTTGCGCACATTGCGCAAGGTGAAAACGTATTCGGCCATGGACACGAAGCCTACGGCGCACAGCCGCCGCCCTCCCAATCGCCAAAGATCTGGGCCGGCCAGCTCGGGGGCAAGGTCAAGAGGCCTCCCGCAGCGGTGCCGCGGCAGACTCGGAGTCGACATAGCCGCCTAGAGAGTCAGCTGCTTCGATCTCCTGCAATGCCTCAGTGGCGGCCAGGCTCTCGTCGACAGGCGCCTCGACCGTCCGAGCGAGCTTGTGAAACGTGCACACCCCACGGTTGAGATCGTGGCCAACCGACACCGCTTCCAACACAAAACGGGAGTTGCGCACCCCGTCCTTGGTCCACTCTTCGGTCTTGAGCTTGCCGACGACGATCACGGGGTCACCTCGACGGACCGAATCGCGCACGTGCACGGCCAGCGCCCGCCAGCACTGCACCGAGATCCAGCTCGTCGTCCCGTCGACATACTGGCGCTGGCTGCGATCCCAACGACGTGGCGTGGTGGCGAGCCGGAACGTGCCGAGGTCGGTCCCGCTGCCGACCTTGCGGTAGTCAACGTCGGTGCCGACGTGACCGATGATGGAAATCACGGTTTCAGACATCTTTGTCTCCTCTTCAGGCCGATGTTGGCTAGGCCGACGGGCGAGAGGGACGCTGCTGGTGCAGGCTCTCCGGGCGCGCCGGCGTAGACCAGCTTCGCGCTCAGCCGGGGAAGGGACCAGTCACCGGCGTGCGCCTGTGGAGATCGGCGTAGAGACGATTGGTCTGGGGATGGACTCAGCGGCGGAGCGCGGCCTGCAGACCTTCCCAGCAGCGCACATAGGCGTCGATCTCGGCCCGGAGCGGGCTCACCACGAACTCATCAGTCTGTGTCGCCACCGCTGCCCGCAGGCGCCTGTCCGCGTCCGCGCCCGTGCGTCGAGCCCACGACCGTGCCGCGAGCCCACCGAGGGCGGCTGTCAGCAAACCGAGAGCCAATCCGCCGAGGAACAGGAGCAGCGCGACAGAGACACCGGCGATCTCCGGGTGTACCAGAAGTGCCCCACGCCCGTCGACCGCATCGTTTGCGAGGATGCCCAACCACCACAAGCCACCAGCGATGGCGGCCGCCAACAAGGCCCACTGGAGCACGCGGACCACAACCCACCCCTTGTTCTCTTCCGCTGCGGAGAGCCCCACTGAGCCCACAGTCGAGTCGAGAGTGCGGGCGAAGTCGTCAAGCCGTGCCGTCGACGCGGCGCGCACGGCGCGCCGCCAGGGCTCACCCATGCCGGCCGTGATGTCGTCGACGACCTTGCGCACAGCAGCGTTAACCCCCGCCCGCTGCACGACAGGTAGCTGAACGGAAGGGCCGCTGCTGAGCGCTTCTGTCGCAGCCGTTGGCAGTGTTATTTCGCCGACCTCGCTTGCGGGGGGGCCGTCGCGCTCGTCATCGGGGGCGTCGGACGCGGGAAGTCTGCCTATCGGGTCAGCGCGTCGGCCGGACAGCCGCCTCGCGAGTGGCCACGCAGTGCCACGTCGCGCTGCAAGCAGAGCCCATGATTCCACAGCTCTGACGAGACTCGGCACGCCAGCAGATTCGGCACAAGCCTCGACGAGTTGCTTGTGGACATCAGCGCCGAGAGTCGCCGGTTGGGCCGAGCCGATTTGCTCGTCCAGTCGCAGCGCCATGGTGGCGACATCGGCATCGACTCGTTCGCGAGCGAATCCCTTGTCCGACACCTTGGCAGCGAGGGTGGCACGCAGTTCAGCGATGCCGTCGCCCTCGACGGCAGAGGTGGCGATGACGTGCACCCCGCCCAGCCCATCCAGCTCCAGCAGGCGCTCGAGGTCCCGGAGGCATGACTCGACTCCGCCGTCCGGGATCTCGTCGATCTGGTTGAGCACCACGAGCATGACCTCGGCGTGGGAGCTGAGCGAGCGAAGGTATCGGTCGTGGATGGCCGCATCGGCATACTTCTGTGGATCGAGAATCCAGACGAGTACGTCGGCCAGCTCGACCAACTTCTGGACCTCGAGATGATGAGAGACCTCGGTGGAATCGTGGTCGGGCAGATCGAGGAGAACCAGCCCGAGCAGGTCGCGGTCGGCGGCTGTCTCGTCGAGTAGGCCCGTCCGGTTGACCTGGTGGCGCTCGGGGATGCCCAACCAGCCCACGATCTCGGTGGCTCCATCGGAGCCCCACGCGCAGGCCAGCGCCCACGAGGTCGTGGGTCGCTTGACCCCTACCGCCGCGAGGTCGAGGTCGCACAATGCGTTAAAGAGCGACGACTTACCGGATCCAGTCGCTCCGGCCAGAGCCACGATGGTGTGTTCGCTGGACAGGCCGAGTCTGCGCCGACCTCGCTGCACCACCTCAGCTGCCTTATCGAGCAAGGCATCGTCGAGGCGCCCGCGGGCTGCATCGACGGCAGCGCTGAGCCCGTCGAGCCGGACGATAGTTTGCGAGGCGACCACCGGGGGGGCATCGGCTTGCTCGTGCGCAGCGGTCACGCCTGCGCTCCCGCCCAGCGGATGTCGTCGACCTCGCGTGACAATTCGAGCAGCTGCTCAGCCGCGCCGTCGGAGAACCTTCGCTCTCCCAGCACCTCGAAGAGTCGCCCTTGCTCGTGCCGCCAGACCTGGTCAATTCGGTGCGCGAGGTTCTCGCTGGCGGCGTCGATGAGGCGCTGCATCGTCAAGTGCCCGAAGATCCCACCGAGGATGCGCCGGCCGGTCGCCGCCGTACTCTGAGGCCGATCTGCGGCGACTTGGGGGTCGTCCAACACCACCACCATCAGCGCGACGACGACGCTGTGAACCCCCG
Organism: Nocardioidaceae bacterium; assembly: GCA_013696065.1. Lineage (GTDB taxonomy): Bacteria > Actinomycetota > Actinomycetes > Propionibacteriales > Nocardioidaceae > JACCZJ01. The sequence continues at coordinate 3,392 of JACCZJ010000047.1, read as the reverse complement.
ATGACAGGAAGGACGACGTGGCGTGCCTGTCGGCGCTCTCGGCGCGCGCCAGGTCAAGAAGAGTGCTCTGCCAGTCCTCGAGGGTGGCTTTGACCCTCGCCTCGACACCGGATGCGACCCGGTCAACGTCGGTTGCCGCCGCGTCGAGCACGGCGGAGCCGGCATCCACCAGTCGCCATCTCGCTGCGGTCTGTTCGACCGCTGACTGGACTTCCTCGACAAGGAGCGCAGACAGCTGCGCCCCGAGCGCGTCCATCAGCTGCTCAGCCGATGGCGATCGCAGTCGCGCCACACTCGGCAGCCGATCAAGTCCCCGCCCGGCCCGATCCTCGACGCTGCGCATCAGTTCACCGGTGTCGACGAACTCTTGCCAGCGACTGCTCAACTCTCCGCGCAGCAGGCTGCCATCAAAGCAGGAGGCGGTTGCGCTGGCTCGCCTGTCGGCGTACACCTCGACGACCACGTCGCGCAGCTCAGCAGCGAGTCGCTCTTGAGTTCTGAGTGCTTCGGAAACCGCCCGGGCTCGGTGACCTAGCGAGGCCACTGCTCCATCGAGGGTCCGCTGTATGACGACTGCTCGCGCGGCCGGGTCGAGCGCAAGCGAATCGAGCCAGGCCCGGATGGGAGCCACCACATGCGCAGGCAACAGTCCGTCGCCGTCGAGCGTGCTTTGGGCGACGGTGAAGAGCGGCGAGTCACCCAGACCGCGAGCAGTCAACATGCGAGCCAGATGGCTGCTCACCTCACGCACCGCGGCATGGGTGGTCCGGTCGAGCACCACCGCAACAGCCGCGCCTCGCTCCGCCGCGGACTTCAGGGAAACCCACGGGACCTGATCTGCGTAGCGTTTCGCCGACGTGACATAGAGCCAGAGGTCTGCGGTGGCAAGCAGTTGCCCGGCCAGAGTGCGGTTGCGCTCCTCGACTGAGTCGAGGTCCGGGGTGTCGACGATCGCGAGGCCGGCCGGAAGATCTTCGGTGGCGGCCAGGTGCAAAGTCCCCTGGTCGCGGGCCTTGGCGTCCGTGCGCTCGAGCTCGGGCAGCAACCGATCGGCCGCGAACCAGCGGGCGTCATCAGGATGGTGCACCAACACCGGGGAGCGAGTCGTCGGGCGCAACACCCCGGCCTCGGTGACCCGGCTACCGACGAGGCTGTTGACGAGGGTGGACTTTCCGGTGCCGGTGGAGCCGCCCACCACCACGAGAAGGGGAGCGTCGGACTGCAGCAGCCGCGGCAGCACGTAGTCGTCGAGCTGCTGGATGAGCTTGTCTCGCTCGTCGCGCGCGACCTCAACGTCAATCGCTTCGAAGGGCAGCGGGGTGTCGACGAGGGCCTGCCTGAGCCGGACGATGGCCGCGATCAACGCAGACGGAGTGCTGGGATCAGACACGCACTCCTCCTCATTGTATGTCGACCTGCTCCCCACAGTGTTGACTGCGCGAGAAGTTTAGGTCTACCAGCTCGAGCGGCTTGGAGCGTTTGCGGCCACGGGAAACGAGGAATGACCCGGCAGGACCACGTCTCGACGGAGGCGCCGCAGGTCGGCCAGGAGCAGGCGCTCCCGCTCGAGTGCGTGCTGACCTGCCACACCGTGCACCATCCGATCCCGCAACACGGCGAGGTCGACGCCTGCCCGCTGAAAGGTCCGCACCTTGACGCGTTCGGGCTTCGGCAGGTCGCGGGCGTAGCGGCGGGCCTCCCGTCGAGCCTTCGGAACTATCAGGTAGTCCACCGTGTGGGGTTGCAACCAGCCGGAGGCGCTGTAGTCACCGAGTCGAGCTGCTAACACGTGACGCTCGTGGCGGCGTACGACGAAGATCGCCGCGGTCAGCGTCGCCAGCACGGGCAGGAGGACTCCGGCATACGCGCTCATGAGTGCGGTGCCGTGGCTGAAGGAGGCGATGGTGTTGTAGCCCATGTGGAGGAGCACGGCAGCGCAGAACCCCGCCACCGGCGCAAGGATCCGGAGTCCCAGGTGGCGATGCCGGATCGCTAAGCCGACACCAAGCCCCGTCATCATCGTGAACAGTGGGTGGACGAAGGGAGCGGCCATTCCACGCCAGCGGAACAGCTCCTGCACCGCATCGAGCGCGGCGGCGTTGTCGCGTTGGGTGTCTTGGATGAGCTGGAAGATCTGACCGTAGTAGACGATGTTCTCGGTGAACGCGAAGCCGACACCGGCCAGTCCGCCGTAGACGATGCCCGCCACCACGAGTGGGAAGTTGTGGCGACGCCACCACATCAGTCCGAAGACGACCGCAGCTTTGGCCGTCTCCTCGACCCAGGGCGCGACGAAAACGGCGCTGCGCGGGCTGACGCCGTATCGATCACCAACCTCGACGGCGAGCCAGCCATTGAGCCTGAGCGACACCAAGGTCGCGGCCAGGGCACCCCACAGCAAGGCGATACCCAAGAAGCGCAGCGGCTCCGGGCGCAGTCGTCCGAACCAGACGAATGCGCCCACCAACGGCGCGACGGGCACCAGCGCGAAGAGCAGGGCGAACACGAATGCTCGGCGCCCGATGGCTTGGTCGACATCGGCATGGATGAGCCAGGCGCACCATCCGGCCGCGACGACAATCGCCGCCGTGAGCACGAGAGTGGCGAACCGGCGCTGGTGCGGGGGTGCGGTCGAGGGCACCGAGTCCGGTCCCGAGGGCGCCAAACCCTGCGACGGGGGTGCCCCCGAGAGCGTTGGGTCCTGCGACGAGGGTGGCCCTGAGAGCACCGGGTCGGGCGACGAGTGCGCATCTGAGGGCACGCGTACCGGAGTCACGAGTCCAAGATAGCCGCGGAACCGTGTCGCTATCCCCATGGCGGATGCGGTGAAGAGCGTATATGTCGCCCTGAGGCGTCTCAGTAGACTGCTGCCGTCACCGTCCTGTTGACGAGGCGCCCGTAGCTCAGCTGGATAGAGCAATGGACTTCTAATCCATCGGTCGCAGGTTCGAATCCTGCCGGGCGCGCCATGTGATGTCTCAGGACATAGGAAACTGCCGGACCTGCAACTGTGGGTCCGGCAGTGGTCATTTTCGGGTGGGTCCTTTGGGTGCTCCGGTGGGCTGGTAGTCGCGGTTGGGGTTGAGGGTCAGGTCGCGGAGGAGTTCTCCGGTGATGGCGTTGATCACCCGGATCTGGAGGTCCTGTACGAGCAGGATGACGCAGGTTCCGGCGTGGGTTCGACCGATGCCGATGTGGTGCAGTCGGCCGTTGTGACGGATGGTGACAGATCCGGCTTTGTCGACTCGGTCGTGGCGGATCCGGTCGTGGGTGTCGGGGTCGCGGCTCGCGCCGGGGAGGGCTTTCGGCATCGAGTCGTAGACGGCGGCAGGGGTCGCTCGGTGCGGCAGCGAGCGGTGCGGCCGTCGGTGGTTGTAGGCCTCGCTGAACCG